>CAYPBC010000311.1:0-3615 GCA_964408845.1 uncultured Thermoanaerobaculia bacterium | reverse complement strand
TGCACACCTGCTTCGGAGAAGGCCGCGATGTTGGCGCTGGCCACCTCCTGGAAGACCTCCTCGGCGCCGGCTCGCCGGATGGCCTCGCTGCAGCAGGACTCTCCGTCGCCGAGGATCCCGAAGGAAACGTCCGCCGCCCTCAGGACACCGACCGTTGCCTTCGCCACCGTGATGGCGCGCGGGTCATAGGCCGGTACGCAGCACGGCGAGTACAGGTAGTCCATGCCGACCTCGAAGGAGGGCACCTCGAGTCCTTCTGTCCAAGCCGCGCGCCGCTCCCTCGGTTCACCAAAGGGGTTGCCCGAGCTGTGGATCCTCGACACCGACTCCGACAGCTCGGACGGGTACGAACCGAACTCGACGAGGATGCGGCGGATACCGCGCATGATGTCAGGCATGCTGACGCCGTGCGGGCACCAGGTTGTGCAGGACTCACAACCCACACAGCGATAGATCTCGGTGACCTCTCTTTCGATCTCGGCGGTATCCTCCGACGACATGATGGCGCCGAACTTGACGGATTGCGGTATCCGATAGACGGGAAAGACGACCGATTCGATATGGGTCCACGGGCACACCGCCATGCACTTGCCGCACTGGTAGCACTTGTAGGCGTCTCCGGCGCCCATGTCGAGGATGGCGTCCCGGATGTCCCAGTCAGGTCTGATGATGGCATTCATGGCCATGAAGCTCCGATCTGCGATCCATCAGTAATCTTTCGGAAGCTCGTTGAGCTCCGCCCAGGTCACCACCGGACCGTCCCGGCACACCGAAAAAGGTCCGACGTAGCAGCGGCCGCAGTGTCCGATACCGCACTTCATCTTGTTCTCCAGCGTCGTCACCACCTGGTCGGGGGAGTAGCCGGTCGTGTCGAGGCTGAGGAAGAGGTAGTGGAGCATCACCGGCGGTCCGCACGCCACGACGATGCGATTCTCCGGGTCGAGCTCGAGCTCTTCAAAGACGTTGGGGAGGAGACCTACCTGACCGTCCCAATCCTCGGTCTCGCCGCCCGGATCCACGGTCCGTACCACCCGCACACCCTCCACCTCCCGCCAACCCGGCATCTCGTCGGTGTAGACCATGTCGGCCACCGAGCGGGCGCCGTTGAGGATGACGAGCTTGCCGAAGTCTTGCTTGCGGTTGATGACGTCCAATATGGCCGAGCGCAGCGCCGCCATGCCGATGCCGCCGCCGATGAAGACGAGGTCCTTGCCCCTCCAGTCATCGATCGGAAAGTGGTTGCCATAGGGGCCGCGGAAGCCGATCGCCTGTCCCTTCGACATTGCTCGCAGGGCGGACGTCACCTTGCCCACCGTGCGGAAGGTGCACTCAATGGTGGGGGCGCCCTCTCGCCTTCCATCCGGCCGCCACGGCGCGTTGGCGATTGCGAAGACCGACTCGCCGGCCCCAAAGACGGTGAACTGGCCGAACTGGCCCGGCGCCCAACCGGCGAAGCCCGCAGCCTCATCGTCGTCGATGAACTGCAAACGCAGGGTTCTGACGTCCGCGGTCTCGTCATGGGTATCGCAGATCTGCATCAGACTCGGCTGATAGGGGTTGGGAATGGCTTCAGCGAGCGGCATCGGCGTCCTCCCCCTGGATTGCTTCGACTGCAGCGGCCACGGTGTTGACGATGTCGAGCCCGGCCGGACAAAGGGCCACGCAGCGCCCGCAGCCGACACAGCGGAAGGGCTCGTCCTCCTCCCCTTTGAACGCGAACTTGTGGAGCACGCGCTGCCGGTACCGCTCCTGCGTCGTCGCACGCGGGTTGTGTCCGGAGGCGTGTTTGGTGAAGAGAGGGAGGGTGCAGGCGTCCCACGACCGGCACTGCTCACCGCAGAATGCATTGGCCTCGTGGTTCATGTCGAAGCACGAGCACGAGGGGCACACGTAGGCGCAGAGGCTGCAACCGAGACAGTTTTGGGTGAGCAGCTCCCACGCGCCGTGCTCGAAGCCCTCTTCCAAAACCGTCGACCACTCCCGGTTCACCGGGCTCCGCTCAATCTGGCCGGAGATTTTTCTCTCGAGCTCCGGGAGCCGCTTGCCGTCGGAGGCCGACGCCGCCGTCCAGCCGTCGGCGGCGCCACCAACGAGATCTCGACCCTTGTCGGTCAACACCCTCAGAAGCCAATCTTCGTCGAGGAAAACGAGCTGCACATCGCTCCCCTCCTCGCCCACCGGCGAATAGCCGACAGCGGTGCAGAAGCACTCCGGATCGGCCGCCGTGCAGGCCGCCGAAACGACGGTCGTGTTCTCCCGGCGCCCAGCGTAGAGACGGTCCCTGGTGCCACGCAGGAAGATCTCGTCGAGACGGACGAGACCGGACGCGTCACAGCTCCGCACGCCGAAGAGCACCTGGTGCTCTTCGGGCGTGGGCGGATCTTCGAGCTGGACGGTTCCACCGGCGAAGTTGTAGCGATACAGAGCCTCCGACCTCGGGAAGAGAAACTCCTTGGGCGACCACCTGGTCTTGCCCGACGGTTCGACAACGGCCTGATCCTCCGACGCGATCCGGCGGAATAGCAGGACACCGTCCTCTTCGACCGGCGCGACGACGGTATTGGCGTCAAGGAGGCCGCGCAGCCACTCCCGGAGCTGGGCCTCACTGAGCTTCCACGATGAACCCACCGTTTTCCTCACAGGATGAACTCCTCGGAATCCTCCATCCGGAAGTCGACCAGCGCCGACGTCTCCTCCGGATCCAGACCGACCTTTCCGTACTGGAGTTCGACCTCGAGCGCCAGCTTGCGGTTGATCAGATCAAGCCGAATGTCGGCCGGACACACCCGCGCGCACTCGTCGCACCCCGAACACCGTCCCGCCAGGTGGAGGGCGCGGATGATGTTCCAGCTGCTGTTGCCGGGGTTGTCGATGGCTGTGGAGATCCACTGCGGACGGTGTTTCTCGGCGATGCAGGAGGAGCAGTAGCACAGAGGACAGGCGGCCCGGCACGCGTAGCAGCGCAGACACCTACCGAACTGCCGCTGCCAGAAATTCCAGCGTTCACCGTACGGCAGCGACTCCAGATGGGCGATCTGCTCATCCCGGGCGTCAGGTGTGTCGAGGGCCGCCTGGGAGGGATCCTGACAGCTCTCGCTGACACCGTCGACCGTGACCACGACGTCACAGATCGGATGCGGGTCCCCGGAGCACGTCAGGCACTTGGCGGCGAGCTCCGACCGGTTGTGGACCCCTGGGCACTGGACCCCGATCACCAACAGTTGGTCGCGCCGCAGCTGGCCCTCGCGGATGAGGCCGCTGATGGACCCGAGGTCGCAGGTCTTGGCCACCACCGCCACCCGTTCGTGCTGCTCGAGTGCCGAGACGACGTAGGTGCTGAGGTTGTTGCGGCACCCGTGACCCCACTCGAGGTTTTCGCAGTCCGCAGCCTTTGTGATAATCACCCGCACCGTCTGATCGGGAAGCGAGCCCACCCCATAACCTATGACCACACCGACGCGGCCCGCCGTCAGCACCTCGGACGCGGCCTTTCGGAGGTTGGTCCGAACGGCGTCGAGCTGGGCTGTGTCGAGCTCCCGCGGACCGCCGCCGGTCACAGCCGGAATATCGATGCCGTCCCAGCCTTCGGGGCTTTCGAACCCGGGCAGCGGCCCC
>CAYPBC010000310.1:0-3616 GCA_964408845.1 uncultured Thermoanaerobaculia bacterium | reverse complement strand
GCGTCGTCGGTCTCCGGATCGCCGTCGGGGTCGAGCACCCACTGCAAACCCTCGTGGATCCGGCTCATGGTTCCCTGGCCGGAGTCGTCGAAGATCTTGGCGGCAATCCATTGCGCGTCCGGCGCCATGCCGATGACACTGCCGCCGGCCTCTCCACCCACGATCAGGCTTGCCGCGTGGGTGCCGTGACCGTCGGTGTCGTAGGGGTCTTCGTGCTCTCCGTAGGGGTCGAACCAGCTGTTGGTGCCCCCGCGCCAGCGGTCGACGAGATCCTGATGGAGGGCGTCAACGCCGGTGTCGATCACCGCCACCACAACCCCGGAACCGGTGTGGCCCTGGGTCCACATATCGGGGGCCTGGACCATCTCGAGGTTCCACTCGGGATCTGCGGTGGGTGCGGCCAGAGCCTTTGGCGCCGTAACGATCGCGTCGAGCCGAATGCTCTCTACGCCCGGCATACCGGCAAGCTCTCGAATCCTCTCCGGCGTCGCGGTCACGGCCATGGCGTTGATGGCCCACAATGATACCGACTCGTCGAGGCCGTGTGTCGTCAGGAAATCTCGTGCCGGGCCTTGAGCGAACGCAGCGCGGGAGCGCAGCTCGCCGATGAGGGCCGCCCGTTGCTGCTTCTTGGAATCAACGCTCTTGAGCCTCTCCAGATCCACCCGGTCCGCGAACTGAATGATGACCGGGATCCGGTCCCCGGCGCCCGAGCTTTCGAGCAGGCCGCGGAGCTCGGGCTCGAGCGTGCCGCCCGCCGCCGAGCCCACCGCGCAGAGGGCGATGGCAGCCCCACACACGATCCCCCGCCATCGCACGGCGACGCTTCTCCAGCCCACAGTCTACTCCGTTACTCTACGACGAGGTTCTCGACCCGGAAGTCGCCGATGACGACGGTGACCTTGTCACCCGTCTGCACCAGATCTCCCCCGTTGCCAAAGAACATCCAGTAGATCTTGCCCTCCTGAGGGATATTCGAGTTGCGCAGGGGTCCGAGCTTGGCGGTCTCGGGCACCGCCAGCACCTTGCCGGTCTCCTGATGGATCAGGTGCGGCTTGATCTGACGCTTGAAGAGGTCGGTCGCCTTGTCCGCGTCGAGCACCTTGTACCGGTAGTCGATCATGTGGTCGTTGGCGGTGAGCCGGATGCTGGTGACCTCGATGCCCCACTGTTCGGCCAGATCGATCGCCTCGGCATCCGCCGTCGGTTCGGCCTCGGCCTTTTGCTCAGCGGCTTTTGCCGGTTCATCGGCGGGGGCCGCCGCTGCCCACAGAGGCGCGATGAGAATCGATGTCAACAAAAGAGCCATAATCACCAACGGGGCCACTTGGGCCCCTTCGAACTGCTCCTTGCGGAGTGTCGCTTGCTGTTTCACTGCTTTAACCTCGTCGGTTGTTGAAGGGTTGGAAAAAGGCCGGCCGGGCGCCCCGATGGACGCCCGGCCGGGTCAGGATTGTTGTTATTTCTTCACCACGTTGACGCTCACCGTCGCCTCGTTGGAGGTCGCACCGGCGTCGTCATTCACGGTGTACTTGAAGGTGTCCGTACCGCGGAAGCCCCTCTTCGGAGTGAAGGTCACGGTGCCGTCGCCGTTTTGCACCACGCTGCCGCCACGCTGGGTGGCCGCCCCGGTGGTAAGCACCACTGTTGCGGGATCGATAGTGCCGTCCGCGTCGACGTCATTGTCGGTCACGCTGAAGTTCACCAGGTCGGTGTTCTTCGTCGTCTGTGCAAAGTCGTCGCTGGCGACGGGCGGGGTGTTGGTGGCCGCCGGCGGAACCACGGTGATCGTGACCGTGGCGGTGCTGCACAGCGGCGCTGGGTCACAGGCCTCGTAGTCGAAGGTCTCGACAGCGCCTGCTATCCCGGCGGGCGTGTAGTCGAAGGATCCGTCGGAGTTGAGCACCAGGGTCCCCGGAGGCGCGATGCCGGTCTGGGCGGCCGTCAGGCCGTCGCCGTCCACGTCGACATCGTTATCCAGGACACCGGGCGCGACCACGCTCAGGGTCTGGCCCTCGACGGCGTCGTAGGCATCGGCCACCGCGATCGGCCCGTCGTTCAAGGCGTTGACCGTGATGGTGACGGTGGCCGTGTTGCTGTTGGCTCCGCCGAGACCATCGTTTGCTGCGTAGGTGAAGGCGTCGGTGCCGTTGAATTCGGCATTCGGCTCGTAGGTGAACGAGCCGTCGGCCGCGAGTCCACCGCTGAGCGTGCCCGCAGAAGGCCCACCCACCAGGACAGCTTCAGAAGCGACACCCGTATCGTTGAAGAGCACGCCCTCCGGATTGGGCAGCACACCATCAGCGGTCAAGCTGCCGTCCTCGTCAACCGAGTACGCATCGTCCACCGCCGTGGGCACACCAACGACCGCCCCTGCCACGATGTACGTGAGCATGCCGCCGCCCGTTTGCGCCCCGTTTGTGAGACTCAGTGCGCGGTCGTAAATTGCGTACGTCCCGTCCGCACCTACGTTGAGCACGGCGTCGATGGTCTTGCCCGCGGGCAGTTCCACGCCGTATTGACTCATCGAGAAGGGGTAGAGATTGCCGTCCTCGGCGATCAGGTCCATGTAGAGGCCGCCCTCGAGGGTCGGCACGTGGGCCTTGAGACCCGCGTTGACGAAGCGGAGCAGAACATCGGAACCGGTGCCGACGTTGATGTCCGTCGTACCCGGGTAGGCCGCACCGTTGATCAGGAAGTAGCTGGGGACATAGTCAAAGGTGCTGGTCGGACCGGTGGTGGTGCCGTAGCTTCCGTCATCGACCGCCGCGTGGAGCGCCGGGTCGATCTCGCTGTACACCAGCGCCTCGGGAGAAGTGTTGCCGATAGGTGGATAGGTCTGGTCGGGATCGCCCGACGGGTATTCAACCACCAGGGCTCCGTAAAGGCCCATCTGCACCTGCACCTGGGGGTGGGTGCCGCTGTGATAGAGGTAGGTGCCCTCCTTCACGCCGGTCCACTCATAGACACCGGTGGTATTGGGAGCGGTCTCGGCGTCAAAGGAGCGCACTCGTTCCCTGCCCTGACCGTCGGGGAAGGTCACCGGAATCGTGGCCTTGAGCTGACCGGGGATAAAGACCGAGACCGGCTCGCTCAGGCAGTTGCGAACGTTGACCGTGAGCGTGCCTGCGGCGCTGGCGATCATCGTCGGGCCAACCTCCCAGGCGGGTACATCGGTGCACAGCTGCCCCGTGTCGGGGAAGAAGCCCCACATGGGGATCACGTTGGCGTCCGGCATGGTCGCCGTAGCCTCCAGGGCCACCAGGTCAACAACCTGGGCAAAGGAGGGCGTCGCCGCGATGGCGAGGGCGGCCAGCCCGAGGGCCAGTCGCTTCGCGTATGTATTACAAGTCTTGCGGTTCATTGTTTGCCTCCTCCGCCTATGGGATTAATGTGCCGGGCGGTTCGACGACCATCATGGTCAGCATGCCGCCGGGGAAGATGTCGAAGTTCGCGAGCTCCTTCTCGGAGTGGGAGTGCCACATGAAGAAGAAACCACCGAACGCGTTGAGGCCGCCTTCGCCGGGCGGAAGGTCGCCGAGATCACCCATGAAGGGACTTCCCGACCAGAAGCCGCCAAAGGCCAGGTTCTGGGCTTCGGGGAGATCTGCCGGCA
>CAYPBC010000309.1:0-3617 GCA_964408845.1 uncultured Thermoanaerobaculia bacterium | reverse complement strand
GATTCCGGCTCGACTCGCTCGCCAGCCGAGCGCGGGTTGACGCCCCAGGCTATGGGTCTTTTGCTCCTTCGGAGCTTGACCGTCTTGAAATACGGATCTTTGTGCGGGGACCGCATCCCGTGTCTGCTACCCTTCGCCGATGGCCGAGGCCGAAAATCCAATCCCGGTCGAGGGAGTTCAATTCAGTCACCACCGGGTGACGGCCGGAGAGGGTGTTCGACTCCAGATCTTTCAGTGGAGGCCTGAACGGGAGACCGGCGCCGAACCGATTTTTTTCGTCGCGGGTTGGATCTCTCTGGTGAGCGGGTGGCGGGAGCTCCTCGAGGTGCTTGTAGCCAAGCACCCCGTGGTCTACCTGGAGACCCGCGAGAAGCGCTCGGCCATTATCGACCGCCGGCTGATGCGGCCGGAGAACTTCTCAATCCCATGTCTCGCCGACGATCTCATTGTGGTAGCGGAAAAACTCGGCCTCGACGGCGGAGACGCAATCCTCTTCGGCAGCTCGATGGGCTCGAACGCGATTCTCGAAGCTCTCAAATTCGACCGGCTCCGCGCGCGGGCGGCGTTCCTCGTCGGTCCCAACGCGGAGTTCAGCTTTCCCTGGTGGGGCCCGGCGGCGGTGAGAATCCTCCCGCCTGCGGTGATTCAGGGGCTGAAGAAATTCGTGATCTGGTACCTGCGCCACTTCCGGGTCAACGCGCGTGACGACCCGGCGCAGATGGCGCGCTACGTCTGCACGATCGGCGAAGCCGACGCAAAGCGTCTCAAGCTCTCGGCACTCGCGGTGCTTGGATACTCGGTGATGCCGGGGCTGGAGACGATCTCGTCGCCGGTGGCGGTGGCCTGTGCGGCATCCGACTCGCTGCACGGCGAGGACGAGGTGCGGCGGATCGTCGATGCCATTCCGCGTGGAACCATGGTGAGCTGCCCGTCAAACACCTACATGCACGCCGCGGCGGTGGCCGAGGATCTGGAGCGCTTCCTGGCGGGGCTCGCAATAACGATGGAGACTCCATGAAGAAAGTACATTTCCCGCGCTGGCTCAAGATCACTTGCGTCGTCCTGGCAGCCCTTTTGGTGTTGATTCTCGCAGCGTTGATCGGTCTCGGCTGGTATGTCAAGAACCAATTACTGGACTCTGGAGGAAAGCTGCCGCCGTCGATGGCGGCCTATGACATCCGCCATTTCGACCTTGCGGTTGAGGTCTTCCCGGACGACAAGCGGATCGAGGGGCGAAACACCATCACTGTGGTGATGCTCGATGACCTGAACCGGTTCGAGATCAACCTCGACGACCGGCTCGAGGTGGAATCGGTGACGGCGGACGGTGTCGCGTGCACATTTGATCATCGTGACGGCGTCATTGCTGTGGAGCTACCAACCGGTTGGGCGGCGGGCGACCGGCACGACGTGAGCATCGTCTACGGAGGCAAACCGAAGATCGCGCTCAAACCACCGTGGATCGACGGCTTCGTGTGGTCGGAGACGCCGACCCATGAACCCTGGATCGGGGTCACCGGCCAGGGCGATGGCGGCGACAACTGGTGGCCGTGCAAGGACCATCCGTCGGACGAGCCAGACGAAGGTATGGACATCACACTCACCGTGCCGGCCGAGCTGGTTGGGTTGTCGAACGGTCGCTTCCTCGGTGAGACCGACAACGGCAACGGCACCGTGACCAGTCGGTGGCGTGTGAGCTACCCGATCAACAACTACCTGGTGACCGTCAACATCGCGCCGTATGTTCCGATCGAGGAGCGCTACCACGGCGTCGACGGGACCCTCGATGTGCCGCTGGTCTTCTGGTCGCTGCCCTTATCGGAGGTGTACGCGCGTGCCACTTGGCGGCAGATGCCGCAGATCCTTGAGGTTCTGGGCCGCCGTTTCGGCGAGTACCCGTTCTTTGCCGACAAGTTCGCGGTGGCACACGCACCGTACTACGGGATGGAGCATCAGACCCTGGTTGCCTATGGGGCGCTGTTTACCGACAACGACTACGGGTTTGACGAGCTCCTGCTGCACGAGGTGGCCCACGAGTGGTGGGGCAACAAGATCACCGTTTCCGACTGGGCCGATTTCTGGATCCACGAGGGATTCGCAACCTACGCTGAGGCGCTCTACGTCGATGACACTCTTGGCGAGGCGCGGTACCTCGACTATATGCGCCGTATCCGGCAACGTGTCCGAAACCGCAAACCCATCGTCAATGGAAAGAACCTGACCTCGGCCCAAGCCTACTCGGGAGACATTTACATGAAGGGGGCGTGGGTTCTCCACACCCTGCGCTGGTTGCTGGGCGACGAGGATTTCTTCACAATCATTTGGCGATTCGCCGACGGCGACAACCCCGACGCCTGCCGGCTGGTTTCGACCGAAGACCTCGAGGCGCTGGTGGGAGAGGTCAGCGGGCGTGATCTCGGCTGGTTCTGGGAGCGCTACCTCCACCGCGCGAAGCCACCGCAGTGGCAGGTGAAGCGCCGGCCCGAGGGCGATCGCGAAAGGGTGGAGATCCGATGGGATGATTCAGACTTCGAGCTGCCGTTGCCGGTGGTGGTGGGCGGCGAGGAGCGCCGCCTCGAGATGCCAGGCGGCCGTGCCTCGTTCCTGGTCGAGCGGGGAACCACAGTCGAAATCGACCCCGACGGCCGCGTGCTCGCGCAGCCGTTAGAACGCTAGAACGTTCAGCGTTTTAACGTTCAAACGTTACGTGGCCTTCGCTCGCCGGGAGAACATCACCACGAAGACGCACAGCGCAATCAAGGTGACGGTCCCGATGAGCTCGCCGGGGATGCCCTCGAAGGCGTGATCCGACAGCAGGTGCGCTTTGTCCTTGAGAACGGTGCTGCCGGTTGTGACCTTGATGATCGCGTTGACGATCGCGTCTACCGCGCCGATGATCGCGCCTCCCGCTATCAGCCCGGAAGCGATGAGGATCCCGCGGTCAGTCCTCGCCTTGACGTCGGCGTCCGAATCGGTCTTCCGCTTCCTTGCGACAAACCACGAAAGAATGCCGCCGAGAAGGACCGGGGTGTTGAGCTCCATCGGCAGGTACATGCCGAGGGCGAAGGCCAAGGGCGGTACGCCCGCCATGCGCAGGATCAGCGACAACAGGACGCCGAGGCTGAAGAGATACCACTGGAGCGGCGCCGCCACGGTGCCGAAGATCCCTACCAGGATCTCTTTCATGGCCGAAGCCTGAGGCGCGGGGATCGCGGAGGTCCCAAAACCCTGGCCGGGGTCGGCCTGAGCCATCACCCACATCATGATGCCGCAGAAGATCGCCGCAACCAGGGTGCCGAGGAACTTGAGACCGAGCTGGCGCGCGGGTGTGGCGCCGATCCAGTAGCCGACCTTGAGGTCCGAGGCCAACGCCCCCGAGGCTGCCAGTGCGGTGCAGACCACGCCGCCGGCCATCATGGTGATGAACATCCCGTTGCCGCCGGAGAGCCCCATCTTGAGCAGCACAAAACCGGTGATGATGAGGGTGAGCATGGTCATGCCGGAGACCGGGTTGGTGCCGACGATGGCGATGGCGCGAGCCGCCACCGGTGCGAACAGGAATGCGATCACCATCACCAAGGCGGTGCAGACCGCGGCGTAGAGCATCGAGCTGCCGC
>CAYPBC010000308.1:2395-3619 GCA_964408845.1 uncultured Thermoanaerobaculia bacterium | reverse complement strand
CCATGGCCTCCTCGGCCGCGAGCTCCGCTTCCAGCTCTTTCGCGAGATCGATGTATTGCTCCTCGTCCGCAAAGAGCTCTTCAGACCCCTCTTCAGCGACCTCCACCTTCTCGAGAAGGACGCCTACCTCCTTCAACTTGAGCCTGCGGTTGAGAATCTCCGGATCCTCCCCGTGCTCCTCCTCGAGCTTGGCCAAGATCCGCGCCGCGTCGTCATACAGCTCCTGATCGAGGAAGAAATCGATCTGATCGAGATCGCCCATCGAAGGCCCCACGAAGCTGTCGCTGATTTCGAACAACTCCTCGGGCAACTCCTCTTCCACGACGGGCGGAGGAGCGGGCGCCGGAGTTGGTGGCATTTCCGGCAGTGCCTCGGCAACACTCTCCACAGTTTCGTCGGCGACGACCGTTGCTTCTTCCTCGGCGACGACCGATGCTTCTTCCTCGGCAACGACCGGCGCCCCGTCCCCAACCGCGTCCACCGAGAAATCGACGTTGAACTCCTCCACCACCGGCTCCGGCTCCTCCGCGGGCAGCGGCGTCGCGAGATCGCCCTCGACATCGATGACCTCGATCAGGTCGCTATCCTCATCCATGAACTCCGCGACGGGAGGATGCTCGGCTGCTGGCACCGCGACTGGCGTCAATCCCTGCATCTCCGCGGCCGCAGCTCCCTGCACGTACGGACTCGGGGGTGCCACCGGTTCCTCGGCTGCCTCTTCGCCTAGCTCTGGAATGGCTTCCAGCAGGTCAGCGATGTCGTCCATCGTCTCCTGGGCACGGTGATGCTCGACGATCGGTTGCACCACATTGATGGCCTGGTCGCGGTCACCACGCTCGATGTACAGCAGGGCCAGACGCCGGCGCGGCTCCAACTCCTCGGGACAGGAGAGCAACACTTCTTCGAGATGGCTGATCGCCTTTTCGACCAGCCCGTACTTCGCAAAGACGCTTGCCTCGGCCAGGCGTTCCTCAAGATCGAAGGCCTCGTCGGTCGGCGCGTCCTTGACCTCGGGTGGTGGAGCAGACGCCTCCTCCACCGGCACCGGCGAGGACGCCGCAAATTCGGCCTCTTCGATCTCCATCTCCTCGTCGAGATCTATCACAATCTCGTCCGCGTCCCCCTCGACCGAGGCCCCCCCAGGCGCCTCACCGACATCAACGCCGTCAAGCGCTGCCAACCGTTGCCGGAACTGCGCGTTTTCCGGTTCGGTCTCCAACAACT
>CAYPBC010000308.1:0-2295 GCA_964408845.1 uncultured Thermoanaerobaculia bacterium | reverse complement strand
TCGACACCATGGCGTCGCCGACAACGGACCTCATTTCGGCGTTGTCGGGTTCGGCCTCGAGCACCTCGTTGGCGATCTGCATCGCCTTGGTGCTCTCACCCATGCCCAGGAGCGTACGCACGAGAAGAGCCTTCAGTTCGGTCGAATCTGGCGACCGTTCGACACCGAAGGTCAAGAACTCCAGGACCACAGGAGCTCGCCCGGCGTCGAGGAGCGCCGCGCACACCGGAATCAGGAACTCCCCCTCTGACGGGTCCTTCTCGATCACACGACGATAGAGGCTCTCCGCCTCGTCCAGCTTCCCCGCATCCAACAGTACACTGCCGAGGCGCGAGTAAACATTGAGCGCCGCAGCCGTATCATCGTTTTGAAGCAGAAGTTCGGCCAGGCGCAGCGAGGAAACGTGGTTGTTCGGATCGAGGTCAACCAGCTTTTCGTGGGATTTAATGGCATTCTGGATGTCACCGTTCTTGACGTACCAGTCAGCGAGGATCTGGTACTCCCTCTTGGCCTCCACCATGAGTCCCTGTTCGAAATAGAGTCCTGCGAGCCGCTCGAAGATGTCGAGTCGCTGAGGATCCAGGCGCTGGATCTTCTTCAGGATGGCGATGGCCTTGGTGGTGAATCCGTCCCTGGTGAAGTGCTCTGCAATCTCCTCGTAGAGCTCGATCGCGGGCTTGAGTTGACCAACCCTGCCGTACAAGTCCCCTACGCGGTTGATGATGGTGGTGTCGTCAGGAAATTTCTTAAGAACCTTTTCGTACTCTTTGATAGCCTGCTCGAGCTTCCCCTTCTGAACAAGCTTCTCAGCGTCCTTCAGAACCTTGTCCCGCTTGACGGCCATAGACCCCTCAGACTCCCTTTTTCCTGTGGATCAACGGGCGGTACGCCTTTAACGCAGCCCCCTGTACAGTCTCGGCTGAATCTGTCCTGATCCCAACTGTTATGGTAACACAGGCGACCATCGAAAGCTCCGCCTGTGCAGCACTCCCGGGCCATAGGTCTGAAGCGCCAGCCGGTGGGCAGTCGTTCCGTAGCCCTTGTTCCGCTGCCAACCCCATTGCGGCTGCTCGATCCCGAGATCGACCATGATGCGATCGCGATGGACCTTCGCGAGGATTGACGCGGCAGCTACGCTGAAGTACTCGCAATCCGCCCGTGCAGGGGACAGGACCCGACATCCGAGATCGCCCGGATCCACGTGATCGGTGACAACCACCGCCGCCGGGGTAGCCAGGACCGCCGCTGCCGCCCTCATCGCCAGACGCGTCGCCTCGAGGATGTTGAGGTCGTCGATGAGCTCGACCCAGACCTCGCACACAGCCCATCGCGCGCCGCTCACCCTCAATCGAGACACCGCCTCGTCCCGTCTTTTCCCACTCAGCAGTTTGGAGTCGCGAATGCCCGGGTCATCTGGAATCGCGAGAAAGGAAGCAGCACACACAACCACGGGGCCGGCCAGGGCGCCGCGACCCACCTCGTCGACGCCGATGATTGCCTCAGCGTCGCGGAGGATGTCACGGTCTTTGGATCCGAGGGCAGCACCATCGAGCTCCCGCGGCCCACGAGCATGCCGGCCACTTGATGGTCCAGGCAAATCAGCGGGCGCGGTCGCGTTCCTTGATGCGCGCTGCCTTGCCGCGCAGGTCGCGTAAGTAGTAAAGCTTCGCCCTTCGCACACTGCCTCGCCGAGAAACCTCGATCTTGGCGATCGAAGGCGTGTGCAGAGGGAAGGTCCGCTCGACACCGATCCCGGATGAAATCTTGCGAACGGTAAAGGTCTCGGACACGCCGCCGTGCTTGCGCGCGATGACCAGGCCCTCGAAGACCTGGATACGCTCTTTCTCGCCCTCTTTGAGGCGCACGTGGACCTTGACGTTGTCGCCGGAACGAAAATCCGGTATGTCGCTCTTCAGGTACTCCTGTGTCACTTCGCGGATGAGGTCCATTTCAGTCGCCTCCAAGGGAAATCGAGAGCGGCCGAAAGCCGCTCCCGGGGCGGGGAGTATACACGCCTTCCCCTGGAAGGACAAGGGGATACGGCGGTTTGAATTAGGAATTAGGAATTAGGAATGCATCACGCAGGCTCGGCGAGAGCCGGACCTGCTTGGCCAGCAGTGTGCAGCCTAGACGGCTACACCACAATCATCTCCTGAATCTTGACGCGCCCTTTGTGGTGCACGCGTCTCGCGTGCAGCCTTGTCACGGCGTAGCGCGCAGCGCGAAGCCGGTCGGCCGGCATTCCTAATTCCTAAGGCTCTTAGGAAGCTGAGCCACTATAGCGGATTGTCACGG
>CAYPBC010000307.1:0-3619 GCA_964408845.1 uncultured Thermoanaerobaculia bacterium | reverse complement strand
TTCGCATCGGGAACCGCGCCGTCCCCACCGGAGTTTCCGGATGGGAACGGGCTAGATGGCACCTATCCTTGGCGTTCGCTCGTCCCGGGAATAGCGATCTTTCGTTTCTCGGGATCAGGATGCTCACGGTAGAGAATCGCCATCCGTCCCACAGTGCCCACGCATTCGCAGTTGACGTGCGCCTCGATGACGGGCACGAACTTCTCCCGCTCGTCCCGTTCGGCAGCGATCTTCACTTTGATCAACTCGCGGCCCTCGAGGGCAGTGTCGATGGCGCGAACGACGCTTTCGCTCAGCCCCTCTTTCCCTATCTGCACCAGCGGTTTGTAGCCGTGGGCAACGCCCCGCAGGTACTTCCTCTGTGAACCCTTGAGTTCGCCCATCATACCTCCCATTACGAACCCGCAGGGTAGCATTAGCCTGGCCAGACGCAGCACGTGATTTGTGAGGAACGCAGGTTAGGATGCCACTCATCCATCACAAATGAACAATGCGATGGGTGGCGCCTGTTCAGCGCCCGAGCGACTTGAGAATCCACTGGGGTGAGAATCCTGCCACGGCGCTGTTGCCGATGACGACGGTTGGGAAGGAGACCTTGCCGGTGAGGCGCCTCATCTCGGCCTCCGCCCGTTCCTGGTCAGCCTTGGGGAGTTTGTCGACCTCGGTGATCGAAGCGGAGATGCCGTTCTCGGCGAGAAATTTCTTGAGTTTGTTGCAGTACGGACACCATGTGGCCGAGTAGACCTTGACGGTTTGATTCGGAGTTTTCTCGATGTCGCCGGTTTTCCGACTGGCGTCGCCGGGCTGCGACGGTTTGGATCCGGCCAGTTCGCCGCCGATGCTCAACGTCCCACCTCGTGTGGGCGCTGGCACCTGGGCATTGGCCTCTCGGGTCTTATCGATGTCGACCTCGGAGATCGGAAGTACCCGGTTGGTTCCACCGGGTTCCATATAGCGGAGCTTCCCGAAAGCGCTGACAGGTTTGGTTCGGGCTGGGATACGCTGGCCGTTCTTCAAAACAACGACATAGGATGGCTCAGATGTTTTCTCGTCGTTCGCGCGCTCCTGCGTGTGTGCAACCGGGACGAGTGTCGAAATAATGATGATCAGCAGGGCACGGAGGATCAGTCTTCTCATGTCTCTCATGATGATCGATTTCCTTCGATTCTCATCTCGCCATTTTGTCACGCCAAGCTCGAAAACAGGGAGTCACGGGCTTTTGTTAGTAGGCAGCCACTCATGATCCTTCGACATGACGTGGGTCGATTCGGGGCAGGGGAGGGTTGGCGCCTATCCCATCGCCGTTATCACGATCATGAGCGAGCGCCACCGTTTATTCTCGATGCAGCTCATGAAACGCCCCGTCGCAGACGCGCCGGAAACCCATGCGCTGTGCGATCTGGGCCGATGTGTCGACATTGGCCCAGATCACGGCCTGCCGAAGACCGCGGTCCGCAATCACACCGAGGCGGTACCACGTCATCGCCCGATAGAGCCCGCGGCCCCGCGCTTCCGGGATCACAGAGGCGCCCTGGAGGTAACCCGCGTACGGGAGCAGGCGCAGGGTAGCCACCCCCACCAGCTCGCCGTCGAGGTAACCGAGCAATAACGATACGTCCGGATCCTCCAGGCTCAGGGCTCTTTGGGCCACTTCACCAAGCGCTCGCCCAAAGTCGGCCGGCCTGCCCCATCCCCGGGCCGCCACATCCCCGAGCGCCTCCACATCGTCCAACGTGGCGGGCCGAAGCTCGATGCCCGGCCCGGGGGATGGTCGCGTCTCGGGCACCTCCATCACCATTCCGTAGGCCGGGGCGACCAGGGGTATCCCCGCCGCGATGAGTCGCTCGGACTGGTCGCCGGGTTCCGAGCTCGGGCCCACGACCCAGCGAAAATCCACCCCCAAAGCGGCGTACTCCCGTTTGACGGCCGCGATCCGAGCATCGATGTCCGATGGCGCGAGCCGGGCCCGCATGACCACATTGTGATGCGCCTGCTTCGAACCCGGCGTCGTCAGTTGGACCCAGTCGTCCTCGACCGTCAACTTTGCGTTGGGTCGGACATCGAGGGCGTCGATGAGCAAGCGCTCGAGGGCGGCGGCGTCGAGGTGGACCACTTCCGGCACGGGATCATGATAGCGCACAGAACGGTGCCCAAAACGGTGCTACCCATGAAAGTTGGGGCACACCGTTTCGCCACCTCTTGATACGGTGCAGTCGCTCACTGTACGAACAGTACGTCATAACGGTAGGTACATTTGTGCGTAACTGTCTGGGAGCCTTTTCCCAAGATTGTGCAAATAGGACCATGGCGCCCGTGGCACCCATGCAACAATATGAAGGGTGGCACCTATGAGTTGTTTCTGAGATAAACCAGAAAACCCGGGGAAACAGCAATGGGCCGTTTGGGTATGCTCGTGGCCTTTGGCCGCGAAATTTTTTCAGAACGAACCCTGCCCCGGGAGCCCGAACCAAACCCGATAATGGAGGGCGAAGATCAGGTGGCCGCCTTCGCGGAAGCCGGACGCATCGATGGCGTCATGGGGGCCTCCTACCTGTTCCACTCGGCGCACATCAGTCAGACGATCGCGGGTTGTGAACGAGTTCTGGATCTCGGCTGCGGCGTTGCCACCCAACTGGCCCAAATCGCTCAGCTCAACCCACAGACCGCGTTCCTGGGGATGGACCTTTCGGAAGAGATGCTGGGCAATGCCAAGAGACACGTAGCATCTCTGGGGTTGAGCAATGTCGAGTTCACCCACGGCGATATTTCTCGTCTGAATGGCCTGGAAGACGCTTCCGTTGATGGGATAATTTGCACCATGGCTCTGCACCATCTGCCCGCGGAGGAAAACTTGCGCAGGTGCTTTCAGGAGATTACCCGGGTTTTGAAGCAGGACGGTGCGCTGCATCTGGTCGATTTTGGGAGGCTGAAGTCCCTCAAGTCTGTGATCTTTTTCGCGTACATGAACCGCGCGAATGACCCACACCTCTTTTCTCTGGACTACGAGCGCTCCATGCGCGCCGCCTTTCTCCATGAGGACTTTGTGCGCCTCGCCGGTGAGGAACTACCATCCCACGTCGAGGTTTACAGCACCTTCGTGGCGGATCTGTTGACCCTGCTCAAGACCCCGGACCGAGCACCGTTGACTGAGAATCAAAGTGCGGAGGTCACCGCCATAAAAGACCGCATCGAACATCGCTACCAATCCATACTCAGAGACATACGCCGACTGTTCCGATGGGGGGGGCTAAAGGGGAACGACCCGTTTGCTTGAAACGGGGTCGTAAATATCAGGGCCCGTCTCTCACAATTCCGAGGATTCCAGCCGGTCGCATTGTCAACAAATGCGGATGGAGATGCGATATCCTCTCCCATCAAGAATCGAGGTCGTCGAATGGTACGAGAAAACAAAGGCATGAAGATAGGTTCGACACGATCCGGAGGGTCGGGCAAGGCGCGGTTTCTCGCCGTGCTGCTGCTGGCGTTCGCCCTCGCGTTCGGCGCATGGTACCTATTCCGGGTCGGGCCGGTACCGGAGGTCAAGCTGGTGACCGAACGGCCGGCGGTGGGCCGGTCACATGAGGTGACCGCCGTATTCAGCGAGCCCGAGCTCGGTCTC
>CAYPBC010000306.1:0-3624 GCA_964408845.1 uncultured Thermoanaerobaculia bacterium | reverse complement strand
GCCGTCTGGTGGTATGGACGGTTGACTGCAGACTCCGTTCTTCAATCGGTACACCAGCCGCCGGGCGATCCTGTCGAAACCGCTACAAGATTGGAGGAGTGAGAAATGCGTGCACTCGCAGTTTCGCTACTTATGGTCGGCGTGCTGTTGTTTCTCTTCAGCCTGACGGCCGACGCTACCGGCATCGGTGAAGGAATGGGAATCGGTTGGAAACAGATCACCGGCGCGATGATCGGGGTCGTGATCGCCGCGATCGGGATCGTACGACTCCGCCGAGGAGATTAACCGCACCTCAGCAGGATTTCTTGCTATCCTTCGCCGACTGCCGACAACACGAGGAATCATGACTGACGAATGCCCGCACTCACAGCAGCATTGCCTCAACGAGCTCGAGGCGACCGCGATTTGCGGCAACGACATCACCTCGTCATGCCTCTATGTCTCGGCGTTGACTATCCTCCAGGCCGGCAAGTGGGCGCCTCTCGCGCTGCTGATCGTCGCCGCGGTTCTCTTCCTCTACCGCAAGATTTACGCCGAGGTGGTGGGCGCCCTGCCGCTCAACGGCGGCGCTTACAACGCACTGCTCAACACGACCTCGAAGAAGTTCGCGTCGCTGGCGGCGTGTCTGACCCTGCTCTCGTACATGGCCACCGCGGTGATCTCGGCATCGGAGGCGATGCACTACGTGCACTCGCTGTGGCATGGCCTGCCGGTGATCCCAGCGACCATCATCCTCCTCGCGGCGTTCATGGTTCTGACCATCATGGGTATCGGCGAGTCGGCCAAGGTGGCGGTCTTCATTTTTATAACCCACATCGCCACACTGCTGCTGCTGCTCGGGGTGGGAGTACTCTTCGTCCTGCGGGGCGGGCCGGCAACCCTGGTTGCAAATCTCACCGCCCCGATGGAGATCAGTGTCACCCAGGCCCTGTTCTTCGGTTTCGCCGCGGCGATGCTCGGGATCTCGGGTTTCGAGAGCTCGTCGAACTTTGTCGAGGAGCAGGCCCGCGGCGTCTTTCCCAAGACCCTGCGCAACATGTGGGCCGCGGTTGGTTTCTTCAACCCGTCGATTGCCCTCCTCGCCCTGGCACTTGTGCCGATCGCCGCGGTCCCGGCAAACCAGGAGGCTCTGCTCTCGTACATGGGTCTGATCGCGGGTGGAAAATGGTTGTCCGTCCTGGTCTCGGTGGACGCCGCGCTGGTGCTCTCGGGCGCGGTCCTGACCGGCTATGTCGGCGTCACCGGGTTGGTGAACCGCATGACCCTCGACCGCGTGCTTCCCCAGATCCTGCTCAAAACAGGCCGTCGAGGCACCCATTTCTTGATCATCATTTCCTTTTTCCTGCTCACAGTGTCGGTTCTCCTGACCACCCATGGCGACCTCGGCGCTCTCGCCGGGGTCTACACCATTTCCTTCCTGTCGGTGATGGCCCTCTTCGGCATCGGCAACATCCTGCTCAAGGTGAAACGGGCGCGCCTGCCGCGGCCGACTATCGCGTCCTGGCCCTCAGTCTTCATGGCTATCGGCGCCGTGCTCGCCGCCCTCGTCGGGAACATCCTCATGAACCCGACCTATCTCCGCGTCTTTCTCGGCTACTTCGTGCCCGCGATATTGGTCGTCGGCATCATGCTCGGCCGGATCGAGATCATGCGGGTGATGCTCTTTGCGATCCAAGCTGTCAACGAGGCCATCACCACGCGCACGACGCGCGCAGCGAAGGCTATTCGGGCCAAGATCGACAGGATCAACTCGCAGCGCTTTGTCTTCTTCACCCGTGGCGACAGCATCGCCAACCTGAACGAGGCGATGCTCTATGTGCGGCGTAACGAACACACCAACCGCATCAGGGTAGTCAACGTCTACGAAAAAAAGACGGATATCCCGAAGAAGCTCGGAAAAGACCTCGAGTTCCTAGACGAGGCCTACCCCGAGATCGACATCGAGTACGTCGAGATCGAGGGCGAGTTCGGTCCCGAGCTCATCCAGCAGCTCTCCAGCAAGTGGAGGATCCCCAAGAACTTCATGTTCATCGGCTCGCCCGGCGATCACTTCCCCTACCGGTTGGAGGAGCTCGGCGGGGTGCGGCTGATTATCTAGTGAATTAGGAATTCGGAATTCGGAATCTTCGGTGAGCATCGTTCCGAGGTCGGTCAGATCACAGAACACGACTTCGAAACTTCCTCTTCTCACGGTTCTCGGCGGCCGGTTTTTCTGATCCTCGACATTCGTCTTTCGAATCCTGTAGGTTTCGCGGGTAAAATACTTGTGTCTCTGGTCGAGAGGCTGGCCCTCAAGGTGGATCGAAACCAGCGGAGAGGACCGGGAAACCGTTCAGGCCCGGCGAGGTGAATGATGCAGCGCCACCCTAGAATCCGCTTCTTCTCCTCGTTTGAAGAGGAAAACGCAGCGGAACACCGACGGCTCGCGAAAATGACTCCGCGCGAACGTTGGCGAGAGTTCGCGGTGTTGCAGGAACGTCGCTGGGGGAAGTCGTGGGGAAAAGTCCGGATGGTCAAGCGAGTTAGTTGGGAACGATTGGGTTGGTAGGGAATCGCCTGTGGTGTTGACCGCCGACATGAAGGACCTTCTTGGGCTGTTCCAACGGCACGGCGTCCAATATGTCCTCGTCGGTGGGTTTGCCGTGAACTACTACGGTTACGTACGGACAACTCAGGATATCGACCTGTTGGTTTTCCCATCGGCCGACAACGCTCAGCGGATCATGATCGCGCTGTCGGAGTTCGGGTTCGGTGGCGCTGGAATTCCCCAGGAACTCTTCGAACGCGAAGGAAGTGCGGTCCACCTCGGAACCGAGCCGAATAGAATCGACATCCTGACCAACCTCAAGGGTGTGAGCAACAGCATGATCTTCGCCGGATCTCAAATCGTGGACGTGGACGAGGTTCCCGTCAGAATCATCTCCTTCGACCATCTTGTGGAGGTCAAGCGGAGCTCTGATCGGCCTCGCGATCTTGCTGATGCCGATGAGCTCGTCAAGATCAACACATAGCTCGTCGTGAACCGCTCACCTCCCACCGGCCGCCGAGATCACCCAGCCGGCCAGACCCGGAAACGAAACACCGAGAGCGCGTCTCAGACCGCCGCCGGAGGCCTTTGACGGCCTTTGGAAAAACGCGCAAAATGCGAGAATGACGGGGCGTCGGAGTGAGATTGGGGCGAGAGTGACCCGAGCGGTACTCATCTGAGTGTTGTGCAGCCTTTCGGCGGCAACGGGCGCCGCACAGGAACTCACGCCGCGCGCTTACTGGCCAGCGCCCAAGGCGACCAAGGTGGCGATTCTCGGATACCCGTACTCTACCGGGGACGTCCTCACCGATCCCTCGCTACCGATCTTCGGGGTCGATTCCAATATCAACACCGGATTTGTGGCCTATTTCCAGACGTTCAGCTTGTGGGGACGGACATCGAACATCCTCGTCGAGCTGCCCTATTTGTGGGGAACGACGGTAGGCAATCTGGAGGGAGAGCCGAGGAGGCGCGACTTCACCGGCATCGGTGATCTCGGAGTCACCATGTCGGTCAATCTCGTCGGCGCGCCGACCATGACTCTCGAGCAGTTCCAGGAGCTCCGCAGGAATCCGCATCCGATTCTCGGAGCGAGC
>CAYPBC010000305.1:0-3630 GCA_964408845.1 uncultured Thermoanaerobaculia bacterium | reverse complement strand
TGAGAATTGAGAATTCAATCGTCGTATCCTGAGTAGCGATGCAGCTCGACCGCCGTCTTCTTGCTCTTGTCCGCTCGCACAGCGCGTCTCTGGTCGGCGCCGTCGGTTTCGGCGCCCTCGGCGGCATCGCCGTCGTCATCCAGGCGTGGCTGCTGGCGCATGTGATCGCCAGGGTCTTCCTCGAAGGCGCGACCCGCACGCAGGTCGCCACCCCCCTGATGCTCCTCCTCGGCGCCATCGCGATGCGGGCTCTGCTCTCCTGGGCCGCTGACGCGGCAGCGGCGCACGCCGCGGCCGGCGTCAAGCATGAACTTCGCAACAGGGTCTTTGCCCGCCTCCTTGAGCGGGGTCCGATTGCGGCCGGCCGCGAGCGCACCGGCGAGCTCGTGACCACCCTCAGCGACGGCATCGAGGCCCTCGACGCCTACATTGCGCGATATCTTCCGCAGCTCGCCATGGCGGCGTTGATCCCCCTCACGGTGGCGGCGGCCGTTCTCAGTCGTGATCTCCTGTCGGGCGTCGTCCTGCTGCTGACCGCTCCCCTGATCCCAATCTTCATGGTCCTCATTGGACGACTCGCCGATCTTCGTTCGCGCCGGCAGTGGCTGGCGATGAGTCGCCTCAGCGCCTCGTTCCTCGACACCATCCAGGGATTGACCACGCTCAAAGTGCTGGGGCAGTCGAGAGCCCAGATCGCCGCCATCCGCCGCGCGAGCGAGGCCTTCCGGTTCGCGACGATGGATGTGCTCCGGATCGCCTTTCTGTCGTCCCTGGTGCTCGAGCTCGTGGCCACGCTCAGCGTGGCGGTGGTGGCGGTCGAAATCGCCCTCCGCCTGCTCCACGGGCGGCTCGATTTCGAGCAGGCGTTCTTCGTTCTCCTCCTGGCGCCCGAGTTCTACCTCCCGCTGCGGCGACTGGGCGCCGATTTCCACGCCGGCCTCGCCGGGATGACCGCGGCTCACCGGCTCTTCGCCATACTCGAGGCGCCGGCACCCGCACCGCCCGCGATCACGACACCGATGCCGTCGACGCCCGCCATCACGCTCGAGGAGATCTCCTACGCCTACCCGGGCGACAGAGGGCGCGGATCCGCCACGCGCACCGCCCTGAGCTCGGTAAACCTGGTGATCGAGCCCGGGGAGAAGCTCGCGGTCGTCGGGCCCTCCGGCGCCGGAAAGAGCACCCTCGCCAGGATCCTGCTGCGCTTCGTCGAACCCGACAGCGGTCTCCTGGTCGCCAGCGGCGTGCCCGCAAAGACCATCGATCCCGGCGACTGGAGGCGCGTGATGGCGTGGGTCCCTCAGCGTCCCTATCTCTTTGCCGATACCGTCGCGGCCAACATTCGCTTCGCCCGGCCCGAGGCCGACCAAAGCGAGGTCGCCGCCGCCGCCCGTCACGCCCTCGCCGACGAGTTCATCGCTGGGCTGCCCGATGGCTATGACACGTCAATAGGTGAACGCGGCGCCCTCTTGAGTGGAGGCCAGGCGCGGCGCATCGCACTCGCTCGCGCCTTTCTTGCCGACGCGCCGTTGCTGATCCTCGACGAGCCGACCGCCGATCTCGACCCTCGCCTCCAAGCCGAGCTCGACGTGGCGTTAGAGGACCTCCTGACCGGTCGCTCTGCACTCATCATCGCGCACCGGGTCCCGACCGTCATCGCTGCCGACCGGGTGGTGGTTCTCGATGGCGGCAGGGTCGCGGATCACGGCACGCACGCGGAGCTGATCGAGCGCTGTGAGCTCTACCGCCGGTTGGTCCACTCGTACGGAGGGGGCGGGTGAAAGAGATCCTACGGCTCCTCCGGCTCGTCCGGCCCTTCGCAGGCCAGGTGGCGGCGGCGACCACCCTCGGGATCGCCACCATCGCCAGCGGCGTCGGGCTGATGGGAACCGCCGCGTTCCTCATCGCCTCCGCCGCCCTGCAACCGTCGATCGCCGAGCTCCAGGTCGCGATCGTTGGCGTGCGGTTCTTCGGACTCACTCGTGGAATCTTCCGCTATCTCGAGCGTCTCACCTCGCACCGACTCACCCTGCGGCTGCTCGGAGAACTCCGCGTCTGGTTTTACGAGGCTCTGGAACCGCTGGCGCCGGCGCGCACCCTCTCCATGCGAAGCGCCGATCTCCTGACCCGGGCGGTGGCCGATGTCGAGTCGCTGCAGGAGTTCTACATCCGCGTCCTCGCGCCACCACTGGTGGCAGTGGCGGTGGCGGCCGGGACCGGATTCTTCCTCGGCACATTCGACATTTCGCTCGGGGTCGTGTTCCTGATCCTTGTCGCCGCCGCCGGCATCGGCATTCCCGCAGGGATGCGCGCGCTCGGCACGCGCGTGGGGAATCGTCTCGCCACGACTCGCCCCGACCTCGCCGCAGCGATCGTGGACGGGGTCCAGGGCATGGCCGACCTCCTGGCCTGCGGACAGGGGGCCGCGCAACGACACCGCGTGGACGAGCTGTCCTCACGGCTTGTCCGAGATCGCGAACGTGCCTCGCGTGTCGAAGCTCTCGGTGCAGCCGCCATGACCTTTGCGACCCACGCCACGGTGTGGATCGTGCTCGTACTCGCGATCCCCATGGTCCGGGCAGGGCTGTTCGACGGTGTTGGACTGGCCGTCATCTGTCTGGTCGCGATGGCCGCCTTTGAGGCGGTGCAGCCGCTGCCGGCCGCCGCCCTGCACCTCTCGGAGCAGCTCGCCGCGGCCCGGAGAGTCTTCACCGTCCTCGATGCCCGTCCCGCGGTCGAAGAACCGGACCGACCGGCCCCGGTGTCCGGAGAGATCTCACCCCCGGCAATCCAGATCCGCGGGCTCGGCTTTTCCTATCCAGGATCGAACGCTCCCGCCCTCGCCGAACTCGATCTCGAGCTTCCAGCCGGTAACCGCCTCGCGGTGGTCGGCCCCTCCGGAGCCGGCAAAACCACCCTGGCGCAGCTGCTGCTGCGATTCTGGGATCCAACGGAGGGTGAGATTCTCCTCGCGGGCCGCCCCCTGCCCCTTTACCGCCTCGACGATCTCCGGCAAGTCGTCGGCGTGCTCTCCCAGCACATCGACCTCTTCACCGGCACGGTGCGCGACAATCTCCTGCTCGCGTCCCCAGGGGCTGACGCCGCCGCGTTGGAGGAAGCCGCCGGCTGTGCCGAGCTGCTCGGTACGATTGACGATCTGCCCGAGGGCTGGGACACCTGGATCGGCGAGCAGGGGCTCGAGCTTTCGGGTGGTCAGCGGCAAAGGCTCGCTATCGCACGGGTCCTCCTCAGAGATCCGGCGCTCCTGGTCCTCGACGAACCCACCACCGGTCTCGACCCGGTGACCGAGATGCACCTGATGCGCTCCCTTCACCGGCTGATGGACGGCCGCACCACGATCCTCATCACCCACCGCCTCGTCGCCATGGATGCGATGGACCAGATCCTGGTCCTGGATCGCGGGCGCGTGGTCGAGCGGGGAAACCACGACCAACTCCTCAAACTAGACAGACTCTACAGACAGCTCTATGAAGCACAGCAACTCACGTTGAATTCGGAAACCGCCGGCGGCAGCGCAGTGAGCTCAGGCCTCATCCAAAGGAGGAGGCCATGAGCCACGCGCTGGCGACGGTGCTTCGCGACGGCCGCAGGCCGTCAGCAATTAGGAAT
>CAYPBC010000304.1:0-3632 GCA_964408845.1 uncultured Thermoanaerobaculia bacterium | reverse complement strand
CCGCGACCCGGGGCTGGGGTCCGAACCGCCTGGCCGCCGAGCTGCGAAAGCGGGGTGTCCCCCGCAATGATGCCGAAAAAATAGCGACGGTATCCTCCGAGCTGAGTGAAGAAGCCATTCGCACTGCGCTCAAAAAGCTCGAGGTTCGGGCGCCCGAGCGGTGGTGGCAGGATAGCCAGCGCCGGGCCCGGATGATAAGCTCCCTCATCGCGCGCGGCTTTGCGGCCGACGTGGCGATTTCCGCCGTTACGGAAATGGCGGCATTCCGGGAGAACACTACCGATGCGCTCGATGACCAGTAAAGAAATCCGAAAGACCTTCCTGGACTACTTCGCTTCGAAGGAACATCAGATTGTAGCGTCCTCGCCGCTGCTGCCGGGGGGCGACAGCACCCTGCTCTTCACAAATGCCGGCATGAACCAGTTCAAGGACGTCTTCGCCGGTCGTGAGGAGCGCGAATCCAGCCGTGCGACCTCGACCCAGAAATGCGTTCGGGCGGGCGGCAAGCACAACGATCTCGAAAATGTGGGCTACACCGCCCGCCACCACACCTTTTTCGAGATGCTCGGCAACTTCTCCTTTGGTGACTATTTCAAGAAGGAGGCGATCGATTTCGCATGGGAGTTGCTGATCGACGTCTACGGGCTGCCTCTCGAGCGACTCTGGTTTACGGTTTACACCGATGACGATGATGCAGCGGCCCTGTGGGAGGAGGCAGGCGCGCCACCCGAGAGGATCCTTCGCTTCGGTAAAGAGGATAACTACTGGTCAATGGGGGAGACCGGACCGTGCGGTCCCTGCTCGGAGATCCATTTCGATCGCGGAGAGAATCCTCTCGCGCCCGGCCGTGCCGACCTGGTTAACGGCGACGGCGACGCCATCATCGAAATATGGAATCTGGTGTTTATGCAGTTCGACCGCGATGTGGCCGGCAAGCTGCACCCGCTGCCGCGGCCGTCGATCGACACCGGCGCCGGTCTCGAGCGAATCGCCACCGTTCTTCAGGGCGTCGAGTCGAACTACGAGACCGACCTTTTCGTCCCCATCATCGATGCCATTGCCAAGCTGGTCGAACGGCCGTATGACCCCTCGAGCGAGCTCGCGCCGGCGTATCGCGTGATCGCCGACCACCTTCGCGCCTCCACCTTTCTACTGACCGACGGCGTCGTCCCATCCAACGAGGGCCGCGGCTACGTGCTCCGCCGGATCATCCGGCGCGCCCTGCGCTATGGCCGCCAGTTGGGTCTCGATGGCGCCTTTCTCCATACCCTGCTGCCGGTTGTGGTGGACCTGATGGGCGATGTCTTTCCCGAACTGGTAAACCGTCGAGAGGTCATCGCAACCCAGCTTCGCCAGGAAGAGGAGCGGTTCGCGAGAACGCTCAACGCCGGAACCGATGTGGCCGGGAAGGAGCTTGAACGCCTCAAGAGGGCGGGGGAGGACGTGGTTCCGGGGGCGGTCGTTTTCGATCTCTACCAGACCCACGGAATCCCGGCGGAGTTGATCGAAGAGTTTGCCCAGGAGGAAGGATTAGAGATCGATCATGACGGCTTCGAAGCTGCCCTCGCCGACGAGCGGAAGCGCGGCCAGGCCTCATGGCGCGGCGATCTGCTGTCGCACTTCCGCCCCGAGTACGAGTGGGTGATCGAGAAAGGCATCCGATCTGAGTTCATGGGTTACGACGGGTTCCAGCACACGGGCGAGGTCACGGCGCTGATCGGCGACGATGGTCTCGAAGACCTGCTGGACACCGGAGAGGGCGGCGAGGTAGTCCTCTCCGAGACGCCATTCTACGCCGAGGCCGGGGGACAGATCGGTGACCGCGGTCGACTCACCTGGGATGGCGGGAGCGCGGTGGTCCTCGACACCCAAAAACCAATCGAGGGCCTCATCGTCCACCGAATCGTGGTTGAGGAGGGCCGGCTCGAGCTCGGAACCGAGGTCCGCGCGGAAGTTGCCGCGGGCACCCGGATCGACACCCAGCGCAACCACACCGCCACCCACCTGCTCCACGCCGCGCTGCGAAAGGTCCTCGGTGATGCCGCTCAGCAGGCCGGCTCGCTTGTCGAGCCCGACCGGCTCCGGTTCGATTTTTCGTGGGGCGACCCGGTTGATCCGGAGCAGCTGCGCGAGATCGAACGCCTGGTCAACAGGGAGATTGTGCACAATCTGCCGGTCACCAAGGAGGTCATGCCCATTGACGACGCGCGGGCGCGGGGCGCCATGGCGCTCTTCGGCGAGAAATACGGCGACACCGTGCGCGTGGTGACCGTGGGTGACGGTGATTTTTCGGTTGAGTTGTGCGGCGGCTGCCACGTCGATCGTACCGGCGACATCGGTTTGCTCAGCATCGTCTCCGAGCGAGGTGTGGCGGCCAGCGTGCGGCGCATCGAGGCGGTGACCGGCCGCGGCGCCGTCGAACGCATGCAGGCCCGTGACGTTTTGGCCGAGGCCCTGAGTGGCAGATACCAGGCGTCTTTCGACCAGCTGCCCGAACTGCTCGCCAACCGAGACCGGCGAATGGCCGAGCTCGAAGATGAGGTCCGCAAGCTCAAGCACCAGCTCGCCGCCGGCGATTCCGGTGGCGACGAGATCCGCAGCGAGGTCGATGGCATCGTGGTCCAGGCGCGGCGGGTGCCGGAGATGTCGCCGGCCGAGCTCCGCAACCTCGCTGACACCCTTCGTCAGAAGCTCGGCTCAGGCGTTGTGGTGCTCGGGATGGAGTCGGGCGGTAAGGCCACCCTGTTGGTGGCGGTCACCGACGATCTTACCGACAGGATTCACGCAGGTGACCTCGTGCGCGAGCTGGCGACCGTGATCGGTGGCCGCGGAGGCGGCAAGCCGAACCTCGCCCAGGCCGGCGGGCCCGATGCGGCAAAGCTCGACGAGGCGCTCCAGAAGGCGCCGGAGACGGTTGGCCAGATGGTCACCGCCGGCAACGCCTGAAGACGAGCGTTTCCACCGAGGATGGGTGGATGTGCCGACTGCCAGCGGTCTCGTCAGAAAAGTAACGGAGGAAATTGACGTGGATACCGAGTCAAGAATTGCCTTTGTCGGCCCCGGCGTGATGGCCGAGGCCATGATTGCCGGATTGATCCGCCAGGCCATCATTTCTGAAGAGTCGATCGTGGTATCGGGTCCGAGGGCTGCGCGCGCCGAGGAACTCGGCGAACGTTATGGCATCCGGTGGATGACGGACAACGCAGCGGCTGCCGAGGACGCGGACGTCGTGGTATTGGCGGTCAAGCCGCAGCGGCTGGATCAGGTGATGATCGACCTTCGTGGGAGGGTCAGATCATCGGCGCTGGTTCTCTCCATCGTAGCCGGTACGACCATCGAAAAAATCGCCCTTGGACTGGATCACGGTTCAGTCGTCCGATCGATGCCGAACACGCCGGCCCAAATTGGTGAGGGGATCACTGTCTGGACCGCGGCCGAGGCAGTCTCCGACCAGCAAAAGGAAACTGCTCGGGAGATTCTCACGGCGTTCGGTGACGAGGTCTTTGTCGATGAGGAGAGGTTCCTCGACATGGCAACCGCTCTCTCCGGCACCGGCCCCGCCTACGTCTTTCTTTTTATGGAAGCCATGGTGGACGCGGGCGTTCATCTCGGTTTTTCGCGCCGCATCGCCG
>CAYPBC010000303.1:0-3647 GCA_964408845.1 uncultured Thermoanaerobaculia bacterium | reverse complement strand
CGTCGGCTCGCGCGAAGGCAGCGGCGTCGGGAGGAGTACCGGCGGGGGCTGCGGCCGATTGCAATCGCCGCCTGGAACATCACCAAGGAGCACAACGTGGGGTCGTTGGTCCGCACCGCTCATGCCGTTGCCGCCGAGGAGGTGGTGCTGGTGGGTGAGCGGGAGTGGAATGTCGAGGCGGCGCGTACTGCGGAGCTCTACACGAGGGTGACCCAGCTCAGCGACGCGGCGGCCTTTCGGCGTTATCTGGAAGAGAAGAAGTGGGACCTGGTGGCGGTTGAGCTCGACCCACGGGCAGTCAGTCTTTTCAAGGCGGAGTATCCACAACGCCCCTGCTTCCTCCTCGGCGCCGAGCTCGGCGGCGTCCCGCCGGATCTGCTCGACGAGGCGAAACTCATCGTCGAGATTCCACAATGGGGGCTCGTGCCGTCGCTCAACCTAGCGGTTGCGGGCTCGATCGTCCTCTATGACTTCCTCACAAAGCTCGACCGTGACGGCCGGCTGGATCGCCCCGACGGCGGGTTAGCCGCTCAACTGCCCACTGGATATGATGTGGATCACACGGAGTAGAGTTTCAGTCGTGGGCATTGGTTGTTCGCGACCTGATGCCCTGATAGAGTGGGCCTGCCCAAACCCACACGCGAACGGCGCAGCGCAATCGGCTGTCCGCGTGGCAAAATCAGGAGGCAAATATGCGGAACGCGACGCGCATGACGGCAACGGCCCTGGTGATACTGATCTCTCTATACATCGGCGCGTGCAAGAGCAGTGGCTCAAGGGTTCAGGCGCCGCCCCCGTCCCCTATCCCCTCGCCGACCGCGGCGAGCACGATGCCGGAGGAGGTGGTGTACGAGCCGGTCACCGAGACCATCGTCTCGCAGGAGGTGACCGAAGAGCTGCCGGAGGATCTCGCCCAACTCAACGCGCAGGGGTACCTCGAGGATGTTTTCTTTGAAACCGACCGATTCGATCTCACACCCGCAGCCCGCGAGACCCTGACCCAAAACGCAGCATGGTTGCAGAGGCACCTGACCATCTCCATCCTCGTCGAGGGTCACTGCGACGAGCGCAACACCCGGGAGTACAACCTCGCGCTGGGTGAGCGCCGGGCCAGCGCGGTGCGCGAATACATGGTCTTTCTCGGCATTCCCGTGCAGCGGATCCAGATTATCTCGTACGGTGAGGAGAAGCCGTTCGCGCTCGGCAACGACGAGAGCGCATGGTTTTTGAACCGCCGTTCGCATTTCGTGATTGTCGCGCGATAGGAGAAATAACATGCGGACGATTTACCTGTTGGCATCGCTGTTGGCCGTGGTCTCGCTTGCCGCCTGTAGTACCTCGTCGGAGGACATGGCTCTTTTGCATCGAGAGATCACCGATGTCCAACGATCGGTGGACACGCTGCAGACCGAGGTCATTGACCAGTCGGACCTGCAGGCCATGGAAAAGTCGATGCAGGATTTGACCAACCAGAATCTGCGATCGAACGCCGATCTCGCGGCCAGGGTTGCCGCACTCCAGGAGCAGATCGAAGCCCTGCATGCCAGCCTCGAGCTCACAACCCGCCGCCTGCAACAGATCTCCCAGGAGCTCGCCGCAGCGCAGGGCATGGGAGCAGCCGGGGCCGTGTTGCCGCCGGTGTCGGTGGCATCGCCCGGAGAGGGGGGCGCCGGCGGTGCCGCAGCCGGTGCGGTCACGGGAGCGGCTGTGTCGTCGAGGAGCGCCGCGGGTCCCGAGGAGCTGTATCGTTCGGCGTATGAGGACTACATGCGGGGCAACTACGACCTCGCGAGGGACGGCTTTTCCGACTATATCGAGCGGTGGCCGCTGACCGAGCTTTCGGACAACGCGGTGTACTGGATTGGCGAATGCTATGACGCTCAGGAGCAGCCACAGGAGGCGCTCGACGCCTTCTCGAAGGTCCTCGAGGACTACCCGACGTCCGACAAAGCTGCTGCGGCGCAGCTCAAGAAGGGCCTGATCTACCTCAAGATGGGTGACCAGGGGCAGGGCGTGGTCAACCTCCAGTACGTGGTCTACGAGCATCCGGGTACCCGCGAGGCGGATCTCGCCCGCGAGCAACTGAAGTCGCTCGGGCTTACCATTCGGTAGGGCCGAGGCTTGAGGCTTGGGGCTTGAGGCTTGACCTGTGAGAGACCACCGAAAACTTGAGGCATTCCAGTTTGCCGATGAACTCGCGATCTCTGTTTATCGGGTGACAAAAGTCTTTCCGGCGACGGAGCAATACGGATTGACGAGCCAGATGCGGCGAAGTGCTGTTTCTGTTGCGGCGAATATCGTGGAGGGGAGTGCCAGAGAAACAACGAAAGACTATGTTCGTTTTCTTGTAATTGCCTTTGGCTCGGTCAGGGAGTTGGGGTATCTCGTGAGTTTAGCGAGGCGTCTTGGATACCTTGACGAACAAGCGGTTGAAGACCTTGAATCCAGTCAGAATCGAACCGCCGGATCGTTAGGAGCGCTCATCCAGGCTCTTCGGAAGTGACATCGCGGTGCCCAGTCGAGAGAGACCGAACATATTGGCAAGCCTCGAAGTGTCCAAGCCCCAAGCCCCAAGCCCCAAGCCCTCAATGTTGCGGCAGATGTAGACCTCACAGGGATTCCGGGTTATGATATGCGACCCGACGCATCAGCAAGAGTTGCGTCCGGTGAAGGAGAGTCGATTCGATGGCTACGATCAAGGGAACGAAGAAGCAGGCGCGCAAGCGCCACCGCCAGTCACTCGAGCGCCGAATGCGCAACCGTTCGGTGCGGACCCGGGTCCGCCGCCAGATGCGGATGATGCGAGTCGCCATGGCCGAGGGTGATGCCGCCAAGGTGAAGGAACTCCTCCCCGAGACCATGTCGGTGATCGACATCGGTTGGCGTAAGGGAGTGTTTCACCGAAATGCCGCGGCTCGCTACAAGTCGCGGATGGCGCGCCAGGCCGAGGTGATCATCTCCGGCAAGGAAGCCTGAGGAAATGGGAGAAGCCCTGCTCACCACAACCGTTCCTTCGGGGAACCTGGTGAGTCGGGGCAAGGTTCGCGACATCTACGCCACCGACGACGGGCTGGTCCTGGTCGCCACCGACCGGATCAGCGCCTTTGACAGTGTACTGTCGCCGGGCATCGCCGGTCGAGGTGAGATTCTCACCCGGCTCTCGACATTTTGGTTTCGGCGATTCGCCGACCGCGTGCCGAACCACCTCCTGGCCACCGACCTGGCCGACTTCCCCGCCCCCTTCAACGACCATCCCGAGTTGGCCGGTTGCAGCGTTTTCGTTCGCAAGCTCGAGCCCATCCCCGTGGAGTGTGTGGCCCGCGGCTATCTCTCCGGATCGGGATGGAAGGAGTACTCCGCTGACGGCACCGTCTGCAGCATCAGTCTGCCGCAGGGACTGACGGAGTCGGCTCGGCTGCCCGAGCCCATTTTCACCCCGGCGACCAAGGCCACCGACGGTCACGACGAAAACATCAGCTTCGAACGGATGGTTGAGATCGTGGGGGAGGAGACGGCGACCCGTCTTCGTGACCTCACGCTCGAGCTCTACGGCGCGGCAGCCGACTACGCTCGTCAGTGCGGGATCATCATTGCCGACACCAAGTTCGAGTTCGGCTTTGACGGCGACGGCAGGATCGTCTGGATGG
>CAYPBC010000302.1:0-3653 GCA_964408845.1 uncultured Thermoanaerobaculia bacterium | reverse complement strand
AACTCAAAACTATGCCGAGTTACAATCTCCGCGCCGTGCACACGCCGGCAATCAGCATCCGGGAGGCATCGATGACCACTGTTACCCGCGCCATCTCCGACTGGGCCGCAGGCGTTCGATACGAGGACCTGCCGGCCGAGGTCATCCACGAGGCCAAGCGTTTCCTGATGGACTCGGTGGGCTGCGCTCTTGGCGGCGCTCAGCAGCACGATGTCCATATCGCGCGAGACGTTTTGGCCGAAACCGCCGGTTCGGGCGACTGCAGGGTCATGGTCACCGGTGAGCTCTGGGACCCGCTGTCGGCTTCGCTGCTCAACGCGCTCATGATCCGGGTGATGGACTATAACGACATCTACTGGAAGCAGGACCCATCCCACCCGTCCGATCTCATTCCGGCAGCCATGGCCGCGGCGGAGCGCGCCGGCGGTTCCGGCCCCGATCTGTTGGTCGGCATCGCCCTCGCTTACGAGTTCGAGCAGCGCCTGTGCGAGGTCTCCTTCCCCGGGGTGCGCGAGATCGGCTGGCACCACGCGACCTTGACCGCGGCCGCGGCGCCGATAGCCGCCGCACGCATGCTCGGCCTCGACGCTGAGCAGATGCAGCACGCGATCGGGATTTCGGCCTCCCGCCACTGCACCACCGGGTCGGTGACCGCCGGCAAACTGACGATGATGAAGAACACCGTCGACCCCCTCGCCGTTCAGTCCGGCGTGCTGGCCGCCCTGCTTGCCGAACGCGGTTACACGGGTCCCGAGCACGTCCTCGACGGTAAGGAGGGCTTCAGCCACGTCTTCGACTCCGAGTGGCATTTCGATATCCTGACCGACGGCCTCGGCGAGGAGTGGCGGATCCTCCAGTGCGGGATGAAGTTCTTCCCCACCGAGGCCCTGACCCACGCGCCGATCTCGGCAACCCTGGACCTCGTGCTCGACAACGACCTCGCCCCGGAGGAGGTGGAGACCGTCACCATCTATTCCTTGGCGCGGGCCGCCGATATCCTTGCCGACCACTCGAAGTATGACCCGCGCAACAAGGAGACCGCCGACCACTCGCTGCCCTACGTGATTGCCGCCGCCATCGCCGAGCGCCAGGTGACTCCGCTTCAGTTTACAAACGCCAAGATCATGGATTCGACGATCCGCGCTCAGCTCCCCAAGGTCAAGGTGATCGCCGACCCCGAGATCGAGGCCGTCTTCCCCGAGCTGCAGCGCGTGCGGGTCGTGATCACGACCACCGACGGGCGCGAGCTGGTGAAAGAGCTCGACTACCCCAAGGGCGACCCGCGCAACCCGCTCACCGACGCCGAGATCGCGGGCAAGTTTGCTGCTCTCGCCGAAGGCGTCGCAACCCCGGACGATGTCAAGCGGATGCAGGCCGCGGTCAACCGGACTGAGGAGTACGATGACGTGCGGAAGCTGATGACTGCGTTGGTGGTGACGAAAGAGTGAATTCTCAATTCTTAATTCTCAATTCTCAATGCCGGCCCACCCTCACGGAGAATGGAGAGTGCCGTGGATAATTAAAAATTGAGAATTGAGAATTGAGAATTCGAACCGGAGGTTCGAGATGCCCCAGACAATCACCGAGAAAGTCGTCCAAACACATTCTGAAGGTTTGCCGCCCGGCCACGAGGTCCAGGCCGGCGACATGGTCACGGTGCGTCCGGCGCACGTCATGACCCACGACAACACCGGCGCGGTGATGCCGAAGTTCCGCTCCATCGGAGCGAGGCGCATCGCCGATCCCGCGCAACCGGTCTTCACCCTCGACCACAACGTCCAGGACACGAGTGAGGAGAACCTGGCGAAGTACCGGCGCATCCGGGAGTTCGCAGACAGCCAGGGGGTCGTGTTCTTTCCCGCCGGAGCCGGCATCGGGCACCAGCTGATGGTCGAGAAGGGCTTTGTCCACCCAGGTGCGCTGGTGGTCGCGTCTGACTCCCATTCGAATATGTACGGCGCACTGGCCGCGGTCGGTACCCCGGTGGTACGCACCGACGCTGCCGCCCTGTGGGCCGGCGGCGTCACCTGGTGGCTGGTGCCGCGGACTGTCAAGGTCATCCTCGAAGGACGGCTGCGGCCTGGGGTCACTGGAAAAGACCTGATCATCACTCTGTGCGGGCTTTACAACACGGGCGAGGTGCTCAACGCTGCGGTCGAGTTCCACGGCTCCGGCGTGGTGGGGCTCTCGATGTCGGAGCGTCTCACAATTTCCAACATGACTACCGAGTGGGGGGCGCTCGTGGGCTGGTTCCCCTTCGACCAGACGACCGCCGCCTACCTGCGCGAGCGCGCCGCCGTGCTTGCCGCGGAGGGAAACACCGACCGTCTGACGGAGAAGATGATCGCCGCCTGGGAGGCGAGCCGTCCCATGCCCGATCCGGACGCCTCATACGCGGCCGAGATCACCCTCGACCTCGCGCAGGTCTCGCCGCACGTCGCGGGTCCGGACGGCGTCGGCGTGATGCGGCCGGTATCGGAGATGGCCGCCGATCGAGTCAAGATCCACAAGGCCTACCTGCTGTCGTGCACCAACGCCCGCCTCGATGATCTGGTGGAGGCGGCGTCCGTCCTGCGCGGGAAGAAGGTGGCCGAGGGCGTCGAGCTGTATATGGCCGCGGCCTCGGCCGAGGTGCAGGCGGCGGCGGAGGCGAACGGCTCGTGGCAGGATCTGCTCGATGCCGGCGCCCGTCCCCTACCACCCGGTTGCGGCGCCTGCATCGGTCTCGGTGTGGGTCTGCTCGAGGCCGGCGAGGTCGGGATCTCGGCCACCAACCGCAACTTCAAGGGGCGGATGGGCTCGCGCGATGCCCGAGCTTACCTGGCAAGCCCGGCCGTGGTCGCGGCGTCGGCGATCGCCGGCTTTATCACCGGCCCCAAGGACCTCGGCTCATCCGTTCCCGAGTACTCGTTTTCTGATCTCGGGTGGCGACCGCTGGAGCGCGAGGTGTCCATCCTGGACGGCTTCCCAGGATCCACCACCGGACGCGCCCTCCTGCTCCCGGTCGACAACCTCAACACCGACGGCATCTATGGCAAGGATGTCACCTACCGCGACGATCTGACGCCGGAGGAGATGGCCGGCCACGCGATGGCCAACTACGACCCGGCATTCCAGGAGATCGCCGCAGACGGCGACATCATCATCGCGGGCCGCAACTTCGGTGCCGGGTCCTCGCGCGAGCAGGCCGCGACCGCTCTTGACTACCGTGGCATCCGCCTGGTCATCGCCGCCTCCTTTTCGCAGACCTACCTCCGGAATGCGTTCAACAACGCGTTCATTTGTCTCGAAAGCCCGGCGCTGGCCGAAGCCATTCGCAGCGCGTTCGCGTCGGACGCCGAGGGCGGCGCCCGCACCATCCCGGCCGGTGATCTCGGTATCGACTTCCGCACTGCAACGGCCCGGTGGCGAGGTGAGACCTATCCCCTCTCTCCTCTCGGTCCCGCCGCCCAGGAGCTGGTCCTTGCCGGAGGGCTGGAGGCGCTGACGCGGAAGAGGTTGGGGCTTTGATGAATTCTCAATTCTCAATTCTTAATTCTCAAATTTCCTTCGCACACCCGTTTCCGAACGCGGTTCCCGAGAGGTGCCAGGCACGCCGATTCGTGGCGAATCGGGATGCCAGGCACCTCCGGTGAACGCGGGCCGTTTCCAGA
>CAYPBC010000301.1:0-3656 GCA_964408845.1 uncultured Thermoanaerobaculia bacterium | reverse complement strand
CTGAGGGGCGTCCCCATGGTGGTCGAGGAAGAGGCCGCCGAAGATGTGGATGATGTCGAAGAGATAATGGCTCCTACCGTGATCGAGCTGGAAACAAGAACCCAGAACCGCGCCCACTGAACATTGTGGTGCGGGCGCCCCGCCCGCACCGCCATCAGGCCTATCCGCGGCCAACCAACCCCAAGACCGGGATCGCCTCGCCCCGCGCCGTCATTCCTAATTCCTAATTCCTAATTCCGAATTCTCATTGACCTCTTTCCGTCGATGTGACACCTTTCGCCCCGTGAGCGTTCAGGAGGTCCCGGTGGATCACGCCCAGCTTGTCGAGGCTCTCTCCGACCCCGCCTTCTACGACCACCCGGTCGATGAGGTGCGATTCCTGCAAACCCACATCTCCTCGGTCTTCCTCACCGGGGATTTCGTTTACAAGCTCAAGAAGCCCGTCAACTTCGGGTTCCTCGACTTCTCGACCGTCGAGCTGCGCGAGCAGTACTGCCGCGCGGAGGTGGAGCTCAACCGCCGGCTCGCTCCATCGGTCTATATCAAGGCGGCGCCGATCACCCTCGACGGCGATCGCCTGGCCATCGATGGATCGGGCGAGGTAGTCGACTGGGTGGTTGTGATGGGCGAGCTCGACGAGGCATCGCTCGGCACCCAGGTTCTGGCGCGCGGCGAGCTCGCCGATGCCCACATGGACGCGCTCGTGAAGGTTCTGGTGCCCTTCTACCGCGACGCCGCCACCGGTGAGGGCATCGACCGTTACGGCGAGATCGAGGCGGTGAAGTTCAACACCGACGAGAACTTCAGCCAGACCAAGGCCTACGTCGGCAAGCTCGTGTCCGCCGAGCGGTTCAAGCACATCCGGCGCTGGACCAATGCCTTCTATGAAGAGAATGCGGATCTCTTCGCACGCCGCATCGCCGACGGCCGGATTCGCGACAGCCACGGCGATCTCCACCTCGGCAACGTCTTCCTCGAGGACCCGCCGATCATCTTCGACTGCATCGAGTTCAACGAGCGCTTCCGCTGTGGCGACGTCGCCGTCGACCTCGCTTTCATGGCCATGGATCTGGACTTCAACGCCCGGCCCGATCTGGGCCAGCGCTTCATCGACCGCTACGTTGAGGCCTCCGGAGACACCGAGCTCGTCGAGTTGTTGGACTTCTACAAGTGCTACCGCGCATACGTGCGCGCAAAGATCGCCTGTTTCACGTCCGCGGACCCGGCCCTCGACGCCCCTGCGAAGCGCACTCAGCGCAACCTCGCCCGACACTACTTCGGACTCGCCTACCGCTATGCGGGCGGCACCGAGCGGCCCTCGCTGGTCGTACTCTACGGTCTGATGGGCTCGGGCAAGACCAACGTCGCGCGCTACCTCCGCGAGCACCACGGATGGCACCTGCTGTCCACCGACGCGGTGCGCAAGCAGATCTCAGGGGTCGGTGAGAACACCCGCGTCTACGTTCCCTACAACGAGGGCCTGTACTCGCCGGAGATGAACCAGAAGACCTACGACGAGATCTGCACCCGGGTCGAAAACCTGCTCCACGCCGGCTTCGACGTGGTGGTGGACGGCGCGTTCAAGCGACAGTCGGAGCGCGCCCCGGTGATCGACGCCGCGCGCCGCACCGGCGCCCGATTGGTCTTCCTGCAGACGGTGTGCGATGCCGACGAGCAGCGGCTCCGCCTGACGAGGCGCGCGCAGCACGATACCCGCTCAGATGGTCGTGTCGAGCTCATGGAGCAGCAGCGGGAAGACTTCGAGCCTGAGAACCCGAACCACACGGAACTCTTCCACGAGATCTCCACCGAGGGTCCGAAGACCGAGACCCGCAACCAAGTCGAGGAGATCCTCCGAGCCGGGGGACTCTTGCCGGCTGAAGTTTGAACGTTCCAGCCCCATCACATGCAGCCGGGACGGCTGCACCACAAGGCTGACCGGAGCCCATGTGGCTCCACCCCACCACAAGGCTGACAGTGGCCTTTGTGGTGCCACCCATCCCATTTTGTCCGCCTGGCAGTACATCTCCCGCTGCTCATGCGGCCCGTCTCGCGGTGGTAGAATTTCGCGACGGCTCACATCTCGGTCTGTATTTGAGGGGAACACTCAGGACCCGGAACCGTGGGCGGAAGCGAGCCGGAGATTCTACGTGCATGATGTGATGAATCCACTGATGACCGATTCGGAATCCGGGCGCGGAGGTCATGTATGCGCGCCATGACCGAGCGGACACGGGTGCTCGTGCTCATCTTGATCCTGACCATGGGCCTTCTCCTCGTCACCGGCATTACCATTGGCATCCTCTACAAAGCGGCCTTTGATGAGGAAAAGGCACGCCTCGTCGAGACCGCCGAGAGTCAGGCGCGGCTGATGGAGGCGATGGCGCGGTACGACGCTGTCCACAGCATTGATTATCCGGGGGGGAGCGGTGCAGCCACGCTGCAGCAGATTGAGGACGCACATCGGCAGTACGAGGGTTTTGGGGAGACCGGCGAGTTCACCCTTGCGAGGAAGGAGGGAGATTTCATCGTTTTCGTGCTCGAGCACCGCCACGCGCAGGTTGAACGTCCGGAGCCCGTGCCCTTCGACTCGGCGCTCGCCGAGCCCATGAGAAGGGCCCTCTTGGGGCAGTCGGGCACGGTTGTGGGCCTCGACTACCGGGGGGCGACCGTTCTTGCGGCGTATGAGCCTGTTGCTGTTCTCGGTCTGGGTATCGTCGCCAAGATCGACCTCGAGGAGGTGCAGGCGCCGTTTTGGAAGGCGGGTTTGCTCGCAGCCGGTTTTTCGTTGTTCGTGGTGATTGGCGGCGCCGCTCTTTTGGTTCGTGTCAGCAACCCGATTCTCACCGAGCTCCAGAAGCGATCCAGCAGCCTGGAAGAGATGTTCACCGAACTGGAGAAGAGTGAGGAGAGGTACCGATCGATCTTCGAGCTTGCGGCGGTCGGCATCACCCACGTGTCGCTCGAGGGGCGCTTCGTCCGTGTCAATCGTCGGTTCTGCGAGATCCTCAACTACACGCCGGAGGAGATGCTGCAGCTCACATTCCAGGACATCACCCACCCCGACGACCTCGCGACCGGCCTCGAGCTCGTCGGTCAGGTGCTTGCCGGGGACGTCGACAGCTACTCGGTTGAGAAGCGCTATCTCAAAAAGGACGCCTCGATCGTCTGGGGTCATCTGACGGTCTCCCTCGTCCGCGACGATTCGAGGAATCCCAGGTACTTCATTGCGGTCTTCGAAGATATTTCGCAGCGCAGACAGGCGGAGTCCGCCGTCAAGAAATCGCTCGGCGAGAAGGAAGTGCTTCTTCGGGAGATCCACCATCGAGTCAAGAACAACATGCAGGTCATCTCGAGTCTCCTGAGCTTGCAGGCGGCGAACATCGAAGATGAACAGCTGCACCAGCTGTTTCAGGAGAGTCAGAGCAGGGTTCGGGCCATGGCTCTGATTCACGAAATTCTCTACGACTCCGACGACCTGTCCAGCATCGATCTCACCACGTACGTGTCGAGACTCGCGGCCAGCTTGACGCGGATGTACGGGGCGGACGCAGACCGGGTGCGGCTCAACGTCGAGTCCGACGACATCACCCTCGGAATTGATGACATGGTGCCCTGCGGCCTCGCCATCAGCGAGCTCATTTCCAACTCGCTGA
>CAYPBC010000300.1:0-3665 GCA_964408845.1 uncultured Thermoanaerobaculia bacterium | reverse complement strand
TGAGGACCACGAAGTGGGTGTTGGCCCAGTCAAAGGAAAAGGTCGTCGTCTCGCAACCTTCAGGGCCCCGGTTGACCACGTTGGGCACGGTCTGGTTGTATTTGCGGAGGTACCTCATGGTCGATGGCGACTCGGGGTCGTGGTTGCCGAGCACCGGATACCACGGGTAGTCCTCGCCGAGAACACCGTCAATCATGTCCCGAACCGCCGACGGCGGGTGCACGTCGAGATCACCGGGGCTGATCATGAACGCCCCTGCGCCGACCTCCTTGATCGCCTCACACGCGCCGGAAAAGTTCTTCGAAGTCTCGCCATCGACTGCAAAATTCCTCATGTCCGCCGCAATGATGAATACCAGCCCATCGACGGGACCCTCGTCCGTGGCCGCCATGGGCGAGATCCCCACGAGCAACAGACCACAGGCCACCGCCGTGATACAGATGAGCTTCACTCGATCCAGAGATTCAAACGTCATAATGCACCCTCCATCCACACCCGAGTCGAGGTTAGCTTCAATCCTCCACCGGTATCTCATAGTAGCCTTCGCCGGCGTTGAAGTGCTCCTGCCGCTGTCTGGGAAGATTGGTCACCTTTGAAGGCCAGGAGGTGACACCATTGACGAGCTCTGACGCGTGGAGCTCGAAAGGCCCCCTCACCCGCCGTCCGTGGATGTCGATCAACTGGAAGACCAACCGCGGGTCGTCGCCCATGAAGAACTCGACCAGACCGAAATTGCTGCCCTGGAAGTAGACCGGCCAGATCCGCCGTTCTGGCCTCCTCTCGAGCCAGCTGTCAGGGGTGACCTGTGCCAGCGGCGAGCTGACCATGTCGTAGAGATCGTAGCCGCCGTTCTCAGACCACGGAATGACGTTGAGCTCGCCGACGTGGGAGTCCCCGGACAACAGGACCACGCCTGTGATGTTCCTGTCGCGGATGAAGTCGAAGAGACGATTGCGTTCGTGCAGGAAGCCGGCCCACGAATCTCCATACTCCCCCTTCGCCTTGCTCCAACCTCCACCGGACACCAGAACCTTGAAGACCGCTGAGCTCGAATCAAGCTCCTTCTCGAGCCACTCGAGCTGCGCCGCGCCGAGCATTGTCTTGTCGGGATGGTTGGGGTCCTCGTCCGGGTCGCGGTACCAGCGTCCGTCGAGGAAGAAGAAGTCGACCTTGCCCCATGTGTACTTGAAGAAGATACCCTTGAGGTCCGCCAGTCCGAAGGAGGGGTTGGCCCAGTATTCGCGAAAGACGTTATAAGCCCCCTCCTTCACCGGGTTGGTCCGGTCGTGGTTGTTGAGTCCGAAATCGTGGTCATCCCAGAGTGCCAGGTGCGAAATGTTGTGGAGAATCGGCTGCAGGGCAGTAATTTCGCGCTGCCGTCGGTACTCTTCACGCAGGATGTCAGGGTCGAGGGCGTCGCCGTAGATATTGTCACCGATCCAGAACACGATGTCGGGGTTGTAGTGCTCCACCCACGACCAGATCGGCTGGACGCGGTCGTCCTGCCATTTGCTGCCCGATCCGAAGGCGATCCGGAGGCCGGCGTCGGCCCCGGTCTTCGGCGCCGTCTTGAAACGCAGCGGTTTGAGCTTCTTGAGGTACCGGTCGGGGATCCCGTCGGTTGTGATCCTGTAGAAGTACTCGGTCGCCGATTCGAGGCCGGTGATGGTGATGACTTCGGTGTAGTCATTGGCTTTGAGCGCCGTCACCGGTTCGGTCTCTCGGTACGAGCCGAACTCTGGAGTCGTGTCGTACTGGATCGAGACCGGAAACTCGCCGCTGGTGCGGACCCAGATCCTCACCTCGGTCGGTTCGACAGCGCCGACCATGGGCCCCTGCATTAGGCGCGGATACCCCGTATGGCTCGGCGCGGCGGCTGTCGCCGCTGACACGGCAATGAGGACACCGAGGAAAAAAACGGCGCCGGTCCAATGGGCGGTGGTGCGAGATTTCATAACTGCTCCTTTTCTCAAAATACCCATGAAAGCTTGGTGAACAATGTATCCCCCTGCTCGGAGGGGGTTCCGATCTCGGAAGTGCCTTTCTGATAGGCAATCTGCAGCGAACCGAACGGCGGTTTGAATCGCCACACCCCGAGAAGCTGGACGTTTTCCTTGCTGATCACGGAGTTGGTCTGCACAAAGAGCGAGATGAAGAGGTCATTGTTGAAGTAATAGCTGGATCGGACGACGTGGATCCAGGTGCTTTCCATCTCGGGATCCGGATCGAGCTCGAGCCAGATCAATTCGTACGAGAGTTCCCACGCTTTTGATAACCGGTACTGAAGCTCGAGAGTTGCGAGCTTCAGATCGCTGCCGAAGTTCTTACCCGTGCCCACGCCGACGAAGATCGACCGTCCGGCCCGGTTGTCGTACCCGACCTTGACACTCGCGATCGAGTTGTCGAACTCCACCTCCTCGAGCCGAAACTCGTCGATGTACTCGAGTTCGACCTCCCAGCGGCTGCTGAACACCAACTTAACCTCGGCATCGGTCTCCTCGCTCCGCAACACCCCCTCCTGGCTGGTGTAGCGGTTGTAGTTGAGATCGCCCTCGATCTTCTCGAGGACGCCCTCCTCGAACCAGATCCTGTGCTCGATGTTCCCGTCCCACTCCCGCCGGTCGTCGTCCTTCAGGAAGCCGATGACGTTGACGTTCTCGCCCAGCCCGGCGTCGAGGGAAGTGTAGCGGATGTGAAAATGCGAGTTGGCCGAGTCGAAAGCGGGGCGCAGAAACCAGCCGACGGCGCCATCGTTGGTCGGTCCGTGCGAACGCATGAGCTGGCCGGTCATGCCGAGCGTATCGGTGAAGAAAAGGGTCGCGTCGATGCCGACCGAGCCTATATTCTCCCCTTCGGACCGACGGTTGGCGGCCAGCAGACCAATGGTCGAAGGCCCGAAGACCCCGCGCTGCACCCGCAACACGCTGTAGTCGGCGGCAACGCTCGACACCGTCCCATCCGCCTCCTCCGAAAAAAGATCGGCGCGGGTGGCGAGGATGGCGAGGTCGAACCCCCCGAGCTCGCCGACCATCTTGCCGCCCGCGGTGATGTCACCGATCCGCCGGCTGTAGAACTGACGGATCCGCTGGCTGTACATCTCGATACCCTCGAGAAAGAACGGCCTCTTCTCGGGCACGAAGAGCTCGAAACGCGAGAGGTTGATCTCTTCCACGTCGGCCTCGATCAGGGCAAAATCAGGATTGACGGTGAGGTCGCCGCTGAGATCGCTCGAAATCCGGAATCTGATGTCGCCGCCGAACTTGGTGTCGACGCCCCGCTCCTTTTCGGCTACAACCAGCCCATAGGGAATCACCGCGAACTTCTTCAGGTCATGCGGCCGGACATCGAGGCCGGTGAGACCCCCGAACACGGACACCCTCCAGATATCCTCACCCGGACCCGACCACAGCGAGGTCTCGAGCCGCCGGGGAACGCGGCGGCGAAAGTTGACCCCCCACCTGACGTCCTCGCCGCCCTCGAACCTGAGCATGCGAAACGGGATCTCGAACTCCGCCGTCCACCCTTCAGACGTGCGGGTGGCCGCCGATTTCCAGGTCGCGTCCCATTTGTCGTCCACGGTGCGGCCGTTGTTGGCCACCTTGCCGTCCAACTGCACACCGAGTGAATTGGTAGCGAAGTAGTAGGCGGTCCGCCGGTCGTGGTTG
>CAYPBC010000299.1:0-3666 GCA_964408845.1 uncultured Thermoanaerobaculia bacterium | reverse complement strand
AAGCGTTGACAGGGGAAAGCGCAGGCCGAGTATTGAGCCTCGAAAATGCAGTCTTTGGGAGTGCCGACGTTGTGGACGTATGCGGAAGGCAACACCGTGACGTGCGAAATGGCGAGCACGTAACGGGCTCCCCGTGGTCGGAGACCTCGAGCATGCGCAGAAGCTTCATACGCGGGAACCGGGAGACCCCATGTTTGCCTGAGGGAGATGGCCCATCAGGCCGCGCTGGGAACTCTGAGGAGGTAATCCAGCGATGAACGGGCATGGGGAGTCGGACAGGGTCGTAGTACCTGGGAAGCCTCCGAACAAAGAGGAGAAGGCTGAGGAAGTCCCGGCCAACGAATCTGCGGAGGGGGTGGAGGAAAGGACCCTGGCCAAGGAGAATTCGCGGCAGCAAAACATCCTCCGGACACAGAGCCGGGAGAGTGTGCACAGTGCGCTGACGCGGATACGTCGAGCACCTTTCAGATGCTCAACGTTATCATCCGAGGCAGGAGCCCAGTGCGGTAGTTCCGCACGCTGGGATCTGTGCGGGGGGCGGCCCGCGAGGGCCGTCCCTACCGCGACCGCATGCCAGCCGCATGGGTGGGCGGAAGATTCGAAATTCGAAATTCGAATTTCGAAATCTTCGCCCTGTGTCCTGGCAGATCCTGGTTCTCGATTCCAATCTCGATTCTGCAACGATCAGTGCCTGACCCTAACGTTGTGAGAGAGGCGTAAGTTCCTTGATCACAGCGACTAATCCGGTTGTTGAATACCATTCGCAAATTTCCTCGCAATGCGCTAGTATCGTGGTCTTGGAGGGTGCTGCACCCGATGATGGCTCTCGACACCGTGGACGTGAAAAAAAAGGCTCGGGTGATCATGATTGATGGCGGCCACCGGGTGCGTGCCCATCTCAACACCCTCGGCATCCATATCGGTGATTGGCTGACGGTGGTCGAACGTGCACCCTTCCGGGGGCCGGTGCTGGTCGAGGTCAACGGATCGCGCCTCGCCCTCGGCCGCGGTGTTGCCTCCAAGGTGAAGGTCGAGATCGACGGCAGTGTCGAAAGATTGTCGATCCCTATCCAGGAGGCTGAGGCCGAGCAGAGATGAGATTCCTCCTCGCCGGGCAGCCGAACTCCGGCAAGAGCACGATCTTCAACTCTGTCGCCGGTTATCGTTCGGCGACCGCCAACTTTCCGGGTTCGTCGGTCACATTTACCGTCAGTCACGCCCTCATCCTCGGGCGCGAGGTCGAGGTCATCGATCTTCCTGGGATCTACTCGCTGACCTCGTCGGAGGAGGATGCGGGGACCGCTGAAGGCTACCTCCTCGACGAGGATTACGACCTCATCATCAACGTCGTGGACGCCAGCCGTCTTGGACGTTCGCTCGAGCTGACCCAGCAGCTCCTCGAGCTCGAGCGGCCGCTGATCATCGCCCTCAACATGATGGACGAGGCCTCTCGCGGCGGCATGGAGGTGGACCACGAGGAGCTGTCGCGGCAGCTTGGAGTGCCGGTCGTGCCGACAGTCGGCCGCCGCGGGCTCGGGCTCAAGGAGCTCTTTCGGGTTGCCCTGCAGCACGCCCATCGCGGCGAACCTGCCCTGGCCTTGACCCTGGATCGAGAGGTTGAGGAGGCGTTCGAAGATACCGCCGAGCTGCTCGACGCCGACAACGTCGACGATTCCGTGCCACGACGACTGATGGCGGAGAAGTTGCTCGAGCGGGATCCTCATTTCGAGAGCGAGATCTATACCTCCCATCCGGAGCTCAAGAAGAAGGTCCGGGGAGTGGCGGCGGTGCTGCAGAAGGCTCACGGCTGGAGCGCCGACCAGGTGATCTCCGGCAGCCGCCACGCGGTGGCCCACTGCATCGAGGAGGAGGTGGTCACCCACCACAGTCCGAAGATCGGTTGGCGGGAACGGGCGGATCGCCTCCTGCTGCACCCGTGGACGGGCGGACCGGTGATGGTGCTGATCCTCGGCGGTCTTTTCTTTTTTGTCTTCAGGGTCGGGCAACGGATCGAGATGCCGTTGGTGGCTTTCACCGACCGCCTTGCGGTCGCGCTTGCCGCCAAAATACCCCCGGAAACCCTGATCGGCACCATAGCCGGCGGTGCGCTCGCCGGAATCGCCGGCGGTGTGGCGATTGTGCTGCCGTACCTGGTGCCCTTTCTGATTGGCCTCGCAGTCCTCGAGGACACCGGCTACCTCCCTCGCATCGCCTACATCCTCGACAACTTTATGCACCGCATCGGCCTCCACGGCAAATCGGTGCTGCCGCTGATCCTCGGTTACGGCTGCTCGGTGCCGGCGATCATGTCGACCCGCATTCTCGAGTCGCGCCGGGATCGACGGATCACCGCGTTTCTAGCATCGTTCATTCCCTGCTCGGCCCGGACCATCGTGATCTTCGGTTTGGTGGCCGCCTATATGGGCCCCTGGTGGGCGCTCGGCATCTACCTGTTCAATCTGCTGGTCGTGGTGCTGCTGGGCTACGTGGCCGCACGCACCATGAAGGGCGCCTCGCCGGGTCTGATCCTCGAGATTCCGGAGCTCCAAATCCCCAATCTGAAGACCCTGGTGGCCAAGACCTGGCTCACTTTGAAGGAGTTCATCACCATCGCCTGGCCGCTGCTCGTGGTCTCGTCGATTGTCCTCGGCATCCTCGAGTGGGCGCACGGGGCCGATGCCGTCAACGCCCTGCTGTCGCCGTTGACGGTGACCCTCCTCGGTCTTCCGGCGGCGGTGGGTCTGACCCTGATCTTCGGCATCCTGCGCAAGGAGCTGACCCTCGTGATGCTCGTGCAAGCTCTCGGAACGACGCACGTCGACACCGTCATGAGCAACGGTCAGCTTCTGACCTTTACGCTTTTCGTGGTCTTCTACATTCCGTGCGTGGCCACCATCGCGGTCATGGCGAAGGAGCTGGGTTGGCGGGATACCGCGCTGATCTCGGCCTTCTCGGTGCTGCTCGCAGTCGTCATCGCCGTCGCCGGCCGCTTCGGCTACGCGCTGTTTACGTAGCTTCGAGTTCGACGGGGTCCTTGATTCCCGCCTCTTCGAATCCCCGCCGCCTGAGGATGCACGAGTCGCAGCGGCCACAGGCGAGGCCGTCACGGGTCGGGTCGTAACACGACCACGTGAGGCTGTAGTCGACACCGAGCGACAGACCGCGGCGGATGATGTCGGCCTTGGATAGGTCGAGGAGGGGCGCGCGAACCCTGAACCGCACTCCGTGCTCGGCGCCTGCCACCGTCGCGACGGCAGCGAGGTCTTCGAATGCATGTAGGAAGGCCGGCCGGCAGTCGGGGTAGCCGGAGTAGTCAACCGCGTTGGCGCCGAAAAAGAGCTGGTCGGCCTCGACCACCTCGGCGAGACCGAGGAGGAGCGAGAGCAGCACCGTGTTGCGAGCGGGAACGTAGGTGATCGGTACCTCGCCGGATTCTTGCTCGCGGTCTTTGGGAACCTCGATGTCGTCGGTCAGCGCCGACCCGCCGATGGCTCTCAGATCGAGGGTGATGATGCGATGGGATGCGGCTCCGAGGGCATCCGCTACTCTGCTCGCCGCCTCGAGCTCCACTCGGTGGCGCTGACCGTAGTCCGCTGTCAAACAGTGACAGTCAAGCCCCTCTGCGCGGGCGATGGCCAGCACGGTCGTCGAATCCAGGCCACCAGA
>CAYPBC010000298.1:0-3666 GCA_964408845.1 uncultured Thermoanaerobaculia bacterium | reverse complement strand
GGCTGCGAGAACTGCTGGATGTACTGCCAGAACAACGTCTTCGCCAAGGTCACGCCGGCCACTCCGGGCAATTTCTTCAGCATCAAGAAGATGGAACTCTGCGACGGCTGCAAGAAGTGCTGGGAAGAGTGTCCCTGCGGCTACATCGTGGGTGAGTGAGGACGGGATCGGGCGGTACGGTTGATGCGGGTCAAGGTCCCACGGCTTGTGATTGCCGGGCTCTCCGGTGACAGTGGCAAGACCCTGGTGAGCCTGGGTATTGCCCGTGCGCTGTCGGACCGCGGGGTCGCGGTGAGGCCGTTCAAGAAGGGGCCGGATTACATCGACACAGCATGGCTCGGTGTCGCCGCGCGCTCGACCTGCCGGAACCTGGACACCTTTCTCATGAACGACGAGGCGATGGCGAGCGCGCTCACCAATGCGGCGCATGATGCGGACCTCATCCTCGTGGAGGGGAATCGCGGACTCTTCGACGGGGTTGACGTCGAGGGCAGCCACTCGACCGCGATGTTGGCGAGGCGGTTAGCGGCGCCCGTCGTACTGGTGCTCGATTGCACCAAGATGACCCGCACCGCGGCCGCGTTGGTCATTGGTTGCCGAGCGATGGATCCCGAGCTGGATCTTGCGGGAGTGATTCTCAACCGGGTCGGCTGCGGACGCCACGAGACGATCGTCCGCGAGGCGGTGGCGGGAATCGCCGGCACTCCGGTCCTCGGCGCCATCCGCCGCATCAAAGGCGACGATCCCCTTCCCGGGCGGCACCTGGGACTGGTGACCGCCGCAGAGCATCCAGATCCTGAGGAGGCGGTGCAACGAGCCGCCGAAGCGGTGGCCGCAGGGGTCGATCTCGATCGGCTGCTGGCGGTGGCGCAGTGGTCTCCAGAGCTCGAGCTGATGCCTGCGGAATCGCCCATCGAACAGGTTGCGGTCACCATCGGTTACCTCGAGGGGAAAGCCTTCAGCTTCTACTACCCCGAGAACCTCGAGCGGCTGAGAGCGGCCGGTGTCCAGCTCGTGCCGGTCGACCCGGCCAACGCTAGCGAGTTCCCAGAGCTCGACGGCCTCTATATCGGCGGCGGATTTCCGGAGGTGCATGCAGCCAGGCTCGGCGCCAATACCGAGTTCACCGCCAGCATTCGCACGCGGGTGGACGCCGGAATGCCGGTCTACGCGGAGTGCGCCGGTCTGATGTACTTGGCGCGCGAGCTGGTCGTGGACGGTGTCACCCACACCATGGCCGGTGTACTTGATCTGGTGGTCGAGCAACGGCCGACGCCCCAGGGCCACGGCTACGAAGTGGCGGTGGTAGATCGAGACAACCCGTTCTTTGCCGCCGGCACCCGTCTGGTCGGTCACGAGTTTCACTACTCGAGACTGGTCGACGACGGCGAGCGGCAGAACAGTGTGTTGCGGGTCGAGCGTGGGACCGGGATCGGCGGGCAACGGGACGGCATCGTCGATGGTCGCGTCTGGGCCTCATATCTCCATCTCCACGCCGGGGCGACCCCCGGTTGGGCGGACGGCTTTCTCTCTCTCGCCGCGCAGTTCGCGGCGGAGCGAGAAGGGTCGGCTGCGTTATGCGGATAAAGGACGAGGTGATGGAGCTACTGCAACAGGGTGATTCTGAGGGCCTCGAACGGATGGTGGGAGAAACCCCTACCGCAGTCCGTTTCCTTCAGGGTCGGCTGTGGGATACGGATCCCGAGATCCGCAGTGAGGCGGCTGTTGCGCTTGGTGCGGCGGCAGAGGCCCACCCAGACCTCGGTCGAGAGCTGCTGCGGCAAGCGCTGTGGGCGCTCAACGACGAGTCGGCGACCAATGGCGCCTACGTCCTGCCGGCGATCGGCGAAATTGGATGGCGGACACCCGAACTGGCGGCACCGTTCATCGGTCCGATGACCGCCTATCTATGGGACGACGGACTGAGGCGGGGAATCCTCGAGGCGCTGTGCCGGATCGTCGAGGTGGCCCCCGAGCTGATTGACAACGTCCGCGATCGCCTGTTGGCGGTCGGTGAAGCAGACGATACCGGGGAGCAGGAATGTCTCGACACCTTGCTTGCGGTGAACAGGGAGAGGGTAAATGGAGAATGAAAGCCAACGCCACCGTCTGGAGCGTTGCCAACAGGACGTGGAGGAGCACCCTGAGCGGGCGTCGGCCCACCACAACCTCGGCCTCGCCTACACCGTCTCCGGCCGCGTCAAGCAGGCCGAGGAGGCCTATTTGAGAGCTGTGGAACTCGATCCGACGCTTATCCAGGCCTGGGTCAACCTTGGCGGGGTGCGGCTCATGCGGTGGGAGTTCAAGGGCTGTCTCGAAGCTAACCAGGAAGCGGCCAAGCTTAAAGACGACATTCCCAACGTCCACTACAACATGGGTCAGGCGTACCTCTATCTCGACGACCCAGAAAACTTGGTTCGTTGTAATGAGCGGGTGATCGAGCTCGAAAAGGAGAATGGTGCCGCGCACTACCATGTGGCGGTCGGGCATCTGGCTCTGGAGAATCTCGGCGCTGCCGAGCGCTACCTCGGACGAGCCATCGAGCTCGGCCACCAGCCGACCCAGGATTTCATGAAGGCTTTAGAAAAGGCCCAGAAGAAGAAGGCACAGAAACAGAACGTGACACTGATCGAGATCAGCGGGGCAGAGACCCCGGATAAGAAAAAGGAGGACTGAGATGGCCCTATTCGAGCAAGGAGATGTTTCCATTGAAGTAGACGAGGACGGTTTCATGCAGGAACCCGAAAATTGGAACGAGGGAGTCGCCGCGGCCCTTGGATCCACCGAGGGCGTGGACGATCTCACTGACGACCACTGGAAGGTCGTCAATTACCTGCGCGATTACTACCTGCAGTTCGGTGTCGCACCCATGATCCGCAAGCTCTGCAAGCAGACGGGGTTTCAGCTCAAGGAGATCTATGAGCTCTTCCCATCTGGCCCGGCAAAGGGGGCCTGTAAGGTCGCGGGTCTGCCCAAACCCACAGGCTGCGTGTAACCAAGTTGCGGCCGTCACCGCCCCCGTCGGCGACGGGGGCGGTCCGGCGGGCCCGGCACGCCAAGGGGGTCGGCATGCTCGAGGGTGAGATTGCAGAACATCGGGACGAGATTCTGAGGCGTTGGATCGAAGGAGCCATTGACGATTACCCGGAGGAGACCGGAAAGTTCCTGCGGACCCAGTCGGATCGATTCGCAAATCCGGTCGGTGCCAGTCTTCGTGAGGGTCTCACGGAGTTGCTCGACGGCGTGCTTCGCGGCGTCGAGGCGGACGAGCTCACCTCGGCGTTGGACCGAGTCATCCGGGTGCGGGCGGTGCAGGAGCTTTCGCCTTCGGCTGCGGTCGGATTCGTGTTCGACCTTAAAGATCTTCTGCGTGAGGTCACGAAGGTCACGGGAGCCGATGCCACCGGTTCGCTGGACGCCATCGATGATCGAATCGAACGTCTTGGATTGCATGCTTTTGACGTCTATATGAGCTGTCGCGAGCAGATGTGGTCGATTCGCATGCAGGAGATCCGCAACCAATCGTTGGGCATTATGGAACGGATGCAGGAGTGGCGCGAGAAGCGCGCCGAGAATCCGGAGAGCGCACCAGAGTCCTGACGAGGTGTGTGTCACGGCACGACTGAGCTGAGGGGAAGGAGGGATCGGACGCATGGGAGCGTTGAT
>CAYPBC010000297.1:0-3681 GCA_964408845.1 uncultured Thermoanaerobaculia bacterium | reverse complement strand
ACATCCGTACCCTTGAGGGTGAGGCTGGTGAGCCACACCAACTCCGGCAGGGCGCGTGACACCTCATCCATGATCCGCACCGGGCCCTGCTGGTTCCGTTTGAGCTCGTTGATGACGTTGATCTTGTGGCGCAGCGCTTCGCGGCGGGCCTCGAGCTTCTCGACCTTCTTGATATACACGAGCAGCTCATCCCGCTCCCGCCGAAGTTCGCGCTCGACCTCCCGGAGATTAGAACGCTTGCTCGACAGGAGGTACCACTGGGTGCCGACCACGATGGAGGCCAGCACGAGCACGATCATGAGGATGACATCGCCCTGTTTGGCCCCCAACGAAAACTGCGGTCGCTCGGCCTTGACGGCCGTTGCTGCCGGAGTCTCAGCAACCAGATTAATCTTGATCATCGCGTCATTCTCCGACCCTACGCACCGCGAGGCCCACCGCCACCGCCATCGCTGGAGCATGCCGGTTGATCCACTCTGGATCAAAGTCGGACTCGTTGTAGCGGATATTCCGGAACGGATTCATGACCTCGACAGCGACCTGGAAGCGCTCCCTGAGGACTTCGTCGAGGTTGAGGATCTGCGCGCTGCCGCCCGCGAGGACCACCCGATCAATGTGGTCCACCGACGAGGTGGCAACAAAGAAATCTACGGTCTTTTGGAGCTCCGCTGTGAGATCCTCGGAAACGCTGTTGAGAACGCTGAGCACCTGTTGCAACGTGTTCTCACCAACCGTTTCACCGAGCTTCAGCCGTTCGGCGTCATCCCTGGAAAGACTCAGCTCTCTCTGTATCGCCTCCGTGTACTGGTTACCGCCGAACGCCACATCGCGCCAGAAGATCGACGTCCCGTGATAGAGGACATTGATGTTCATCACTGACGCGCCGACATTGACCAGAGCGATCGTTTCGGGATCGACGTCGTAGTTGGCCTCAAAGGCGTTCTGCAACGCGAAGACGTCGACATCGACCAGGACCGGATCCCTGCCCGCCTGCACGACCACCGAGGTATAGTCCGCGATGCGATCCTTCTTGACCGCCACCAACAGGACGTCCATGGTGTCACCGGCGTCAGAGTCCAGCACCACATAATCGAGATTGACATCGTTAATATCGAACGGAATGTACTGCTCGGCTTCCCACTGAATGGACTCTGCCAGCTCGGCATCCGTCATCGCCGGGAGTTGAATCTTTTTGATAATCACGGAATGACCGGACAAAGAACCGCCAAAATTCGGGTTCTTGATGTTGTTTTCGGCAATCAAACGGGACAACACCTCGACAACAAGAGACGAGTCCATTATTGCCCCGTCAACAATTGCTTCCGGAGAAAGATCCGCGATCGCAGCGTGGACGAGTTGAAATTCACCGCTTTTGAGCGGTTTCAACTCTACGATCTTGATCGCAGACGATCCAACATCGCAACCGACGACTTGTTTTTTTGACTTTCCAAACACGGCTTACACCTTGATCGCAGAAGTTTTTCTGGACAGGATCATAAACCCCTCTTAATTCGAGGCTACCAAAGGCCCCCTCTTAGGTCAAGAACATTAATCAAGAACATTAATCACAACGAGAAAGAACACGAGCTACCAGGATATACCATGTGAACTCTCAACGGTAATGCCAGCTCACGGTAGGAACCCCAGAACGTGATATTCATCACTATCCTCCGTCCCCCTAATAGGAGACTCAATTCCCGAAGCAACTGCCAATAAATCGAGCGTGAGAACACGTTAATCACGAGTAAAATACTCTCTTTCAATGGAGTTTTTTGGTACAACAGAGTTCTCCGTGACGGGCATTTTTCTGAGGTATGAACGATCCCGACACTTGCAAATCAGCGCCATCTGTGCTATTTAATTCGATCCCCGTTCGGGGATTCCGAGGAGGATTTCTACGATGGCGCAGCGATGTGAAATCTGCGGCAAGGGCCCAATGACCGGAAGCAAGATCTCCCACGCCCACAATGTGAGCAAGCGGCGCTGGCTGCCCAATATCCAGCGCGTCCGGGCGGTGGTCGACGGCAGACCAAAGTACATCAAGGTCTGCACCCGATGCATCCGCTCGGGAAAGGTCACGAAGGCGCCTCGCATCTAGCCCGCACTTCTCACCAGCTTTCTGCTGCGGCCGGCGATGCACCGCGCCCAGCGGTGTTTTCTCGCTTCGGGGTGCTCGACGTACGGTTGATCGAACTGTGCCGGCGATCATGTGCTGACACTCGCTTGACCCCGCCTCTCCACCCGTGACATCCCCTTCAGACCTTGGAGCCGGCTGAGAATGCGGGCGAGTTGCGCTGCGTCGTGAACGACGATGGTCATGGCGGCAGAACCGGTGTCATTCGGTTCACTCCGCAGTCGGCAGCTGAGGATGTCGCTACCTTCGGAAAGAACGGCCTGAGAGATCGAAGCCAACATGCCGGAGCTGTCGTCAAACGCCACGTCGACATCCACGCGTGAGGACGGGACCTTGGAGGTCGCCGCGGTCGGCGCCCAACGCACCTCGATCTCTCGCTCCGGGTGATAGAGGAGATTCTTGACGTTCGGACAGCCCCGGGCGTGCACCGCAACACCTTTGCCCCGGGTCACAAATCCCACAATTTGCTCGCCGGGCAGTGGTTTGCAGCACTTTGCGAGATAGACGAGAAAGTCGGCGTCTCCCGTGACCTCGAGCGCAAGACCATCCGTCGAGGTTCGCGCCGGCCGCGATTGGGGTTTTTCTGGAGATTCCTCGGCTGACGCCTCGTCGGTTCTAAACGGCGCAGTCACCGTGGTCACCGGCACCTTGCCAAAACCGACGGCGGCCAGCAAGTCCTCCTCCTTGCCCAACCCGCTGGCGGAGACCACCTCCGCAAGCTCCTTGCTGCCGGCGATTTTTCGAAGGGAGGTTCCGATTTTTCGAAGCTCGCGATCCGTGAGCTTTCGGCCGATCTCGAGAGCCCGTTCCCTCTCCTCCCTTTTCAGCCAGGCGCGGATCTTCGACCGCGAGCGGGTGGTGGCCACAATGCCCAGCCAGTCGTGGTGGGGTCGCTGTCGATTCGAGGTCGTGATCTCAACGATGTCGCCGTTCCGGATCTCGGTTTTCAAAGGCACCCAACGACCGTTGACACGACCGCCGATGCAGGTGTGGCCGACCTGGGTGTGGACGCGGTACGCAAAATCAAGAACGGTTGCGCCGCGAGGAAAGGAAAACACATCGCCGCGAGGCGTGAAGCAGTACACGTCGTCCGGATAGAGATCCACCTTGAGAGAATCGAGAAACTCGCGCGGTGACGATCCTTCGGAGTGGTCGAGAACTGACCTCAGCCAGGCAACCCGCGAATCCTCGGCCGGCGCGTGCGAGCCCTTCTCCTTGTAGCTCCAGTGGGCGGCGATGCCGAACTCCGCAATCGTATCCATTTCCTGTGTCCGGATCTGGATCTCGAATGGATGGCCTTCAGGTCCGATCACGGTCGTGTGCAGTGACTGGTACGCGTTGGGTTTTGGAATCGCGACATGGTCCTTGAGCCGTCCGGGAACCGGCGCCCATTGCTGGTGGATCAGACCAAGCGTAGCGTAGCAGTCGGCCAAGGACGAGACGATGATCCTGAAAGCGAGAAAATCGAAGACGTTGGCGACATCCACCCCCTGCCGCCTGAGCTTTTCGAAGATCGAGTACAGGTGTTTGACCCGACCGTGAACGCT
>CAYPBC010000296.1:0-3692 GCA_964408845.1 uncultured Thermoanaerobaculia bacterium | reverse complement strand
AGGTGGAGGAGGTCGACGCCCCGTGAAGCTGGCGATCATTGGAACCCGGGGCGTGCCGGCCAGCTACGGTGGTTTCGAGACCTTCGCCGAGGAGCTCGGTTGGCGCCTGGCCGCCCGTGGTCACGAGGTGACAGTCTACGGCCGGCGTGGTTTTGTCGATCCGGACCAGACAGACTACAGGGGGATGCGGTTGACCGTCCTGCCGTCACTGCGCGGCAAACACCTGGAGACCGTCTCCCACACATTTGCAGCCGCGGTGCACGCCTCGCGCCGCGGCTTCGACGCCGCATTGATGTGCAACGCGGCCAACGCGCCCTTTGTCCGCATCCTGCAGATGGCCGGCACCCCGGTTGCCCTCAATGTCGACGGTCTCGAGCGCAAACGCCGCAAGTGGGGAGTTGCAGGTCGCACCTACTACCAGATCTGCGAGCGCCTCGCGGCACGGCTCCCGGATGCCCTCATCACCGACGCCGAGGTGATCCACCGTTACTACCAGCGGGTCTACGGCGCGGCCTCGGAGATGATCGTGTATGGCGGCGATCTCGAGCCGCCGACGGGTGTGGACACCCTCGAGAAGCTGGGCCTCGAGCCCGGTGAATTCCTTCTCTACGTGTCCCGATTCGAGCCCGAGAACAACCCCGACCGCGTGGTCGAGGCCTACCGACGGGTCGGCGGGAACCGGCCGCTGGTGATGGTTGGCGGGGCGCCATATGCACGCGGTCTGACCCGGCGGGTCTCGGAGCTCGCGGACGACCGTGTACTGCTCCCCGGCCCGGTGTACGGCGACGGCTATCGCCAGCTCCTCTTCAACTGCCGCGCTTACATTCACGCCACGGAGGTCGGGGGCACCCACCCGGCGCTGGTCGAGGCCATGGGCGCCGGGAGGCCGGTGCTGTACTATGACACGCCGGAAAACCGGGAGGTCGCCGGCGTCGCCGGTCTGCGATTCCGGTTCGACGGGGAGAGAAACCTGGAAACCGTGCTCTCGGGTGTTCTCGAGGACCGGGCCGAACTGGCCACGATGGGACGGCGGTCGCGGCGCCGGGTCGAGGAGCGCTACCGCTGGGCGGACGTCACCGATGCCTACGAACAAGTGTTGGAGGGTTTGTGCTGAAGGAGCGGGCCAAGGTCGTCGCCTACTGGGTGTGGACCACCGATCTGGTCCTCACCGCTTTCGCCTTCCTCCTCGCGTGGTGGCTGCGCTCACACGTCGCCCCTCGCATCGCGCCCACGCTCTTCCCGACCGAGCTCTACCCGCTGTCGCGCTATCTGGGATTTCTGCCGCTGGTCCTCGTAATCTGGACCTTGCTCCTGGTGACCCGCGAGGCCTACACCTCGCGCCGTACGGTAGCCCTGGCTTCGGAGGTGTGGCAAGTGGTGCAGGTCGTCGGGGCCGGCACTTTGACCCTGGCGGCCACCGGCTGGCTGCTGCGGCTCGAATTCATCTCGCGGCCCTTCCTGATCCTGTTCGCGACCCTCGATCTCATCTTCCTGCTGACCGAAAAACTGGTCCTGCGGCTCGGGGCGCGCCGGCTTCGCAGTCGCGGTTACAACTACCGCACGCTGCTGATCGTCGGCATCAACCCGCGAGCGGAGGAGGTGGCGCAGATCATCGCTGATCACCCGAACTGGGGACTTGAGGTTCTCGGCTTCGTCGCCCCCAACGGCTCGCACCCAGATCGGGTGAGGGGGTTGCCGGTCCTCGGCGCCGCCGACGATCTGCCGCAAATCCTCCAACAGGAGGTGGTAGACGAAGTCATCTTCGTGCTTTCGCGGCGCCAGCTCGAGGAGTTCGAGGACGCCTTCCTGCTCTGCGCCGAGCTCGGGATCCGCGCCCGTGTGGCCCTCTACTTCCCTCATATGAAAGCGCGGGTCGTGCTCGAGGAGCTGGAGGGCATTCCGCTGCTGACCTTCACCAACACACCGGGAGCGCCCTTCCCGCTCTTTCTCAAGCGGCTCGGAGACATCGGTGCGTCGGCCCTGGGGATGGCGCTGACCGCACCCCTGCTGCCCTTCATCGCGCTTTCGATCAAGCTCGGCTCGCCGGGCCCGGTTCTTTACTCGCAGGAACGTTGCGGGCTCAACGGCCGCCGCTTCACGCTCTATAAATTCCGCACCATGTACGAGGGGGCGGATCGCCGCCTCGACGAGGTCGCCCACCTCAACGAGGTTGAAGGCCCCGCTTTCAAAGCGCGCTGCGATCCCCGGGTGACGCCGGTTGGCCGTCTGCTGCGCCGCCTCTCGTTCGACGAGCTGCCGCAATTATTCAACGTGCTCCGCGGCGACATGTCCCTGGTCGGCCCGCGGCCACCGCTGCCGGAGGAGGTCGAGCGCTACGAGCGTTGGCAGCGGCGGCGCCTGTCGATGAAGCCCGGTCTCACCGGACTATGGCAGGTCTCGGGACGCGCCGGGCTCGATGATTTCAGCCGCTGGACCGCGCTTGACCTCGCCTACATCGACCAGTGGTCGTTGTGGCTCGACCTCAAGATCATGCTCAAGACCATCCCGGCGGTCCTCTCCACCCGCGGCGCGTCATGACCCTCGATTCTCAATTCTCAATTCTCAATTCTCAATGACGGCCCAACTACCCCGAGGACAGGGGGAAGGTCGTCGTAATTAAGAATTAAGAATTGAGAACTAATCTTCCTCTTCGAGTGCTTCGAGCTGGGCTGGGCTGAGGAAGAGGGCCACGTCCCATGGCACGGCCGAGGCCTTGATCTTGGTCACCCGGTTGGCGCCGCTCTCCCCGCCCTCGGCGTTGATGCCGATCAACAGGAGCTGCTCGGTGAGCGTCGCCCCCTCAACCTCCTGTTGTTTGAGGATTCGGTATCGAATGCCCATCGGCGAGACGTCGCGGTACTGGACCGGCGGAATGAACTCGTACGCGAGAATCGAGTAGTCGTCCTGGGCCACCACCATCATCCAGGTCGTGGTCATCACCGGCGATGTGAAGAAGCCCTTGGCGAAGGGCATGAGCAGGAGCCACACCTTGCGTCCGTTGAGGGTCGTTTCCTGGATCTCCTTCACCCACACTCCTTCCATCTTGAGGCTGTGTGGGAGCAAAAGGGGAAATAGGGTCTGGTTGAGGGTCGTCTCCGCCATCATCGACGTCTGCGGACGATCATCCATGACGCCCGCCTTGGTCGACCATCCGCCGGCGCCGTGGTGGGCCACGACGACGTCGTCCGGATACTCGATGCGTTGGTTCTCGAGATTCGCCGTGTCGATGTAAACGACGTAGGATCTCGTCGAACCGGAACCGTCGTTATGGGTCTCTTCCTGTTTGACCTCGAGCTTGAGCATCCCGATCTCTGCAAACGCCTCACCGCCGGCGGCAGCGATCATCCGATCCACGACCTCCTCCGGTTTGGGCGCTTCGGCAATCGCGATAACCGGCGCTGCAAGGAGCGCCGGCAACAGGAAATTCAGTGCGTGTCGGTACATTGATTCTCTCCTCAAACTGGTGCCATCTCGGCACCATATTCCAGTCGCTAGCAATTATCAAGCAACAACTGTGCCACTCTCAGAATTGTTGCAACAAAAAGGGGCTGCGATGCAGCCCCTTTTTCAATTTTCTAAGCCACTATTACTGCGGCGCCAATCCCTGGAACTTCCGCTGTGCGGGGACGAAGATTCCGTCCTGGTTGCGGTTGTCAGTCTCGGTCGCATAGGCCGCGACGCCACCTCCACTC
>CAYPBC010000295.1:0-3701 GCA_964408845.1 uncultured Thermoanaerobaculia bacterium | reverse complement strand
TGATGCTCCTTCCTCGCCGGAGACGATGCGCACCCCGGCCGAGGCGCCGATCCGGGTGGCGCCGGCTGTGATCATCTCGCGCACCTCGTCGGCGGTGTGGATGCCGCCGGCCGCCTTCACCCCCACCTTCTCGCCCACCACCTCGCGCATCAGGGCGACATCGAAGACGGTCGCGCCGCCGGGCCCGAAGCCGGTCGAGGTCTTGACGTAGTCGGCACGGCCGGCGACGGCGAGCCGGCACGCGATCACCTTTTCTTCATCGCTCAGATAGGCGGCCTCGATGATCACCTTGTTGAGCGCGCCGACCTCGCGGCAGGCATCGGAGACCCCGGCGATGTCGCGGCGTACGAGGTCATGCTCGCCGCCTTTCAGGGCCCCGATGTTAATCACCATGTCGATCTCTCGGGCGCCGTCGCGAAGCGCCCGGCGCGCCTCCATGGCCTTGATCTCGGGGGTGTTGGCGCCAAGCGGAAATCCGACCACCGAGGCGACCATGACCCCGGCGCCACGTAGCCGCCGCTTGGCGCGCGCCACCCAGGTCGGGTTGATGCAGACAGCGGCGAAGCCGTACTCCGCCGCCTCGTCGCATAGTTCATCGATGTCGGCCGGCGATGCGTCCGGACGCAGCAAGGTGTGGTCGATGTAGGAGGCCAGGGGCTTCGGCACATCGGCGCCGTTGCCGCAGTAACCGAGCCGTTCCGCCCCGCTGTCCACGAGAGGCTGGGCGTTCTCCAGACCTTGATCGGTGTGCTCGCCGGCGAGGGTCGCCAGCACCTGTCGCGTCACCACCTCGATGAGCTCTGTGCGATCGATCATTTCTCCGTCCCTGTCCGCAGATAGCGCTGCTCGACCTCGGTGATCTTGGCCACCCGCCGGGCATGGCGGTCGGCGCCCCACGGCGTCGCCAGCCACTCGTCGACGATCTGTCGGGCGAGGCCGTCACCGATAAGCCCCGCACCCAGTGTGAGGACGTTGGCGTGGTTGTGCTCGCGGCTGTTGCGCGCCGTCGACAGGTCGTAGCAGAGGGCCGCCCGAACACCGGGGACCTTGTTCGCGACCATGCACGAACCGATGCCGGCGCCGTCGACGATGACGCCCCAGCGACACACACCGGTGCCGACCAGATTGGCCACCGCGTGCGCGAAGTCCGGGTAGTCCACCGCGTCGGTCGATGTGCAGCCGCAGTCGTGAACGTTCAGACCCCGCTGTTTCAGATCCTCGATCAGGATCTGTTTGAGGTGAAAGCCACCGTGATCGGCGCCGATGGCGATGGTCTCGGCGTCGGGCTCGCCACTCGTCATCACCTCATCCACCACGCGGGTTACGAGCAGGCGGATCTCCTCCTCGGTTGTCACCACGCCCTCCAGTCGGCGCTCTGCGCCTGCGGCTGCGACAGCCGTCTTGGCGGCGCCGGGATCGGCTCGGCGTGATGTGCTGGTCGCTCGAGGAGTCCGAGATAGTTTTTGAGCTCGCCGATCGAGGCGTCGAACGGGTCGAGGCTGCGAGCGACGCGGGCCTGCAACACCGCGCCCTCCACGACGCCGATGACAAACCCGGCAAGAGCGGCGTGATCCACGGTGCCGGGAAGCGGCTCTCCGGGATCCATCAGCAACTGCTCGATCCGCTCGGTCCACGCCGTCTGGATCTCAGCCAATCTGGCGCGCACCGGTGGGTAGTTCTCCGACACCTCCGCCGCCAAGCTGCCCATCGGTGAGGCAAACGTGAATCCCCTCTCCAGGAGGAGCCGGCGGTAGTTTTCGAGGATCGCGAAGAGTCGCTCGACCACATTGGCGGTTTCGTCGGAGGCGGGGGAGAAGACCTCGGTCTCGAAGACCTCGGCCACGTGGTCCACCACCGCCAGCAGCAGATCCTCCTTGGTCGGGAAGAAGTGGTAGAAGGAGCCGCTGGTCGCCTTTGCCTGCTGAATGATCTCGTTGACTCCGGTCTGGGCGTAGCCCTGACGCCAAAAGAGCTGTGCGGCGGTCGTGATCAGCCGTTCGCGGGTGGTGGTTTTCCGTGGTCCCAAATGGTCTCCTGAAGAAATCACCAAAATAACTAGAACGTTCTATCTAGAACAACGATATGTCGTTCGAATGAGTCTGTCAACCCGGTGCGGAGATCTGCGTCTGAACGCCGTGATGCGAAGAATCGAACATCTGAGCCGAAAGAAAGGAGAGAGAGATGAAGAAGTTGCTGATAGCCCTGATCGCCCTGGCCCTGGTGAGCCCGGTGTTGGCGCAGGAACCGGAGGCCGAGCCGCCGCCGATCGTCGAGGCCGCCCACAACGCGGTCGCCGCGTTTCTCCAGCTGACCGAGGAGCAGATCGTTGCCTGGGACGAGATCTACCAGATTCACCGCGATGCCGAACAGCCGCTCAAAGAGGAGATCGCCGCCATCCAGGCCGAGATCGACGCCCTCTTCGAGGCCGGGGACCCCGACCCGGCAGAGCTCGGCGAGCTGGTCATCGAGCGTCGTGATCTCGTTGAAGCCCTCCTCGAGGTCCACGTCATCTACCACGAGGACTTCGTCGCTTTGCTCGACGAGTCCCAGGTAGACCGCCTGAGGTTCATCGCCCGCGCCGACGATGTGCAGAAATTCATCCCGGCCTTCAAGCTCTTCGAGTTGATTCGGAGACGGTAGGGCTTTCGAGCCTGCGAGATTATCGGCGGGGCCAAGGCCCCGCCTTTTTCTTGCACGCATTCAGACAAGCCCGTGACATCACCAGATTTTCCATCCACAGCGAGGCAGCCGCGAAGCGGCGAAAGATACATAGCCTGGGGCGTCAGCCCCAGGATCCAGCCGCCAATCATGACAATAGCCGCGAAGCGGCGACAGACAATCCCGAATGCCTCGTTACGCGAGGTCGTGAGATATGTGGGCCAGTAGGCGCTCGTTGGCAGCATGGAGCTCAGCCGACTGCTGCGGATCGAGACCGAGTTTGGACTGCATCCGTCTCCAATGGCGATGGAGCACGTTCTCGAAGAAATCGCGACGCCGGTCCGGATCTTCGAGCCATTCTTTCTCAGCCACCGGGAGATCGGGCCACGCCTGGAGGAGCACGCGGGCAAAGACGCCGATGCCGTCTCGAATCGGTGTTTCGTTATTCTCGAAGACCTTGACTCCCGCCACCCCGCAGCTCGGGGAAGCTCCTTTGAGAATGAAGCCGTCGAGACCGGCCTCCTTGAGCTGATCGATCTTTTCACGGGCGTAGCTCTCCATCCGCTCGGTGAGATCCTCGCCCGATTCCACCTCGACCAGTCGCGGATTGTCGTCACCGTGGACGAGCCGGTTCGGCGGCCGCGGCACGCCGAGGCCGAGCTCGACCTCGGGGCACACCGACACCCACTCGAACCACTTTCCAACCACATCCGTGAGATAGCGATCGTGCATGTGACCGCCGTCGTATCGAACCTCGGCACCGAGGAGGCATGACGAGACACCGAGGCGGATCGGCTCGCGTTCGAGCCATCCCTGCGACAACAACTCCGGAGCGTTGCTTCCGTTCACGCCACCATGATGGCATGGCCCTCACACTCCCCGGGCCCGCCGAACGAGTGCTACTCTTGCCTAGTGAAGGACCCTCCAACAGGTCACCGCGAGCTGGAGCACACTGCCGATTGGGAGCTGGAGGTGTGGGCGCCGGATCTGCCGGGCCTGATGGCAGAGGCGGCGCGCGGGATGTACGGGCTGATGGAAGTGGG
>CAYPBC010000294.1:0-3706 GCA_964408845.1 uncultured Thermoanaerobaculia bacterium | reverse complement strand
TTCGAGGCTCGTTACCTCGATCTGCCGCCCGAGGTGGTTGTGACGACCCTCCGCCACCATCAGAAATGCCTGGTACTCGAGGATGCGGGCGGCGGTCTCAAGCCGGGATTTATTGCCGTCATCGACCGTAGCGACGACCCAGAAGGTCTGGTTCGACAAGGCAACGAGTGGGTGATCAGCGCGCGGTTGGCGGACGCCGGGTTCTTTTTCGCCGAGGACCGCCGAACCCCCCTGGCTGAGATTGTGCCGGGTTTGGAGCGCCTGGAGTTCCACCGCATCCTGGGCTCGCTCGAGGCCAAGGCGGCGAGGGTCGGCGAGCTGGCGGCGATCCTGGCCGACGGTGCGGCAGACCCGGACGATCTGCGGTCGGCGGCGCGTCTGGCCAAGGCCGATCTTCTGACCCACATGGTGGGTGAGTTTCCCGAGCTCCAGGGTGTCATGGGAGGCCACTACCTCCGCCTCGAAGACGCCGACGAAGCCCTGTGGACCGCTGTCCGTGACCACTACCGACCGGTCGGTTTCGATGGGCCGGTTCCCGATTCGGCCATGGGCCGGCTGCTCGGGGTGGCCGACCGTCTAGACACGGTGGCGGGGCTGTTTGCGGTCGGCGAACGGCCATCGGGCTCCAAGGACCCGTTCGGCCTGCGCCGCGCCGCCCAGGGTGCGGTGAAAATCGTGGCCGAGTCCGGCTGGGATCTCGACCTCGTGCACGCCGTCGATGCGGCGGCGGCCGCAGTGGCGGAGCACTCAGAGGGCAATCATGAAGAGTTGGATGCGGCGGTGACGGCCTTCATCGCCGACCGCGTGCGACGCTGGCTGACCGACGTTGTCGGCGTGTCGGGTGACACCGCCGACGCCGTGATGGCGGCCGGATGGTCCGATCTGCCGGGTGCGGTGGCCCGCGCCGAGGCGCTCGAGACAGTGCGCTCATCGTCGAGCTTCCGTAGTCTCGCCCTGGCCTTCAAGAGGGTGCGCAACATCACCGACCGCCAGCTCGATGCCGAGGTCGACTCCGAAATCTTTGAGCAATTAGAAGAGCGGGAGCTTTACGAGGCGACCCGGGAATTCGGGCGCTCGCTCGATGATCTCCTGCCCGATCGGCGGGTGGAGGAGGCCTTCACCGCGATGGAACCGCTGGCGGATATTCTCGAGCGTTTCTTTGTCGAGGTGCTCGTGATGTGTGACGACGAGCGCCTCCGCGACAACCGGATCGCGCTCTTGAAGGAACTTGGACGATTATTCATGAATCTTGCAGATCTCTCGAAGCTGCAGGTCGAAGGAGGCGAACATTGAACGACGCGAAGTACGTGTACTCGTTCGGCGGGGGAACCGCTGACGGAAAATCAGAAATGAAAAACCTGCTCGGCGGCAAGGGCGCCAACCTGGCCGAGATGGCCAGCCTTGGCATACCCGTACCACCCGGTTTCACACTCACCACCGAGGTCTGTACCTATTTCTACGACAACGATCGGACCTACCCTGCCATGCTCGAGGCCGAGGCCGACGCGGCGATGGCCAAGGTCGAGGAGATCATGGGTACCAAGTTCGGCGATCCCACCGACCCGCTGTTGGTGTCGGTCCGCTCCGGCGCGCGTTCCTCGATGCCGGGGATGATGGAAACGGTCCTCAACTGCGGTCTGTGCTCGGCCACGATCCCGGGCCTCATCGCCAAAACGGGCAACCCGCGTTTCGTCTACGACGCATACCGCCGCCTCATCATGATGTACTCCGACGTGGTGATGGAAAAGGCGGCCGGCATCGAGCCCGAGGAGGGTCAGGGAATCCGCCAGCAGCTTGATCGCATGCTCGAAGAGGTCAAGGAAGCGGGCGGTTATGAGTCGGACGCCGACATATCGGCCGAGGATCTCGAGAAGCTCGCCGAGGGCTTCAAGGCCAAGGTGAAAGAGGTCCTGGGCAAGGACTTCCCGGACGACCCCCGCGAGCAGCTATGGGGCGGCATCGGCGCCGTCTTCTCGTCGTGGAACGGCAAGCGTGCCGTCTCCTACCGCCGCATCGAGGGCATCCCCGATGATTGGGGTACTGCGATCAACGTCCAGGCGATGGTCTTCGGCAACATGGGTAGTGACTCGGCGACCGGTGTCGCCTTCACCCGCAACCCTGCGACCGGCGACAACAAGTTCTACGGTGAGTGGTTGGCCAACGCGCAGGGCGAGGACGTCGTCGCGGGCATCCGCACCCCCAACCCGCTCAACGAGGACACCAAGAACGAGCAGAACGAGCACCTGCCGTCGCTCCAGGTGGCCATGCCGGAGATCTACGAACAGCTCTTCGCCATCCGCAACCAGCTCGAAGACCACTACACCGATATGCAGGACATCGAGTTCACGATCCAGGACGGCCGGCTTTGGATGCTGCAGACTCGGGTCGGCAAGCGCACCGGCACGGCGGCCCTCAACATGGCGATGGACATGCTGTCTGATGCCATGATCGACAAGCCTACGGCGGTTCTCAGGGTAAAGCCGGAACAGCTCGACGAGCTCCTCCACCCCATCGTCGACCCAGCGGCCGAGGCCAGTGCGGACCTCATCGCCAAGGGCCTGCCGGCGGGTCCCGGCGGCGCCGTCGGCCAGATTGTGTTCTCGGCCGGCGACGCGGTGAAGTGGGCCAGGGAGGGCAAAACCGTGCTCCTGGTTCGCGAGGAGACCAACCCCGAGGACGTCGAGGGCATGCGCGCCGCGATCGGCATCCTCACCGGACGCGGCGGCATGACCTCGCATGCGGCGTTGGTCGCCCGCGGTTGGGGCAAGTGCTGCATCGTCGGCGCCGGTGCCCTCGACATCGACGTCATCGGTAAGAAGATCGAGGTCGACGGCAAGGTATTCTCCGAAGGTGACGTGCTCACCCTCAACGGGACGAGCGGTCTGGTCTTTTCGGGAGAGCTGGGAATGATCGACGCCACCGAAAACCCCCGGTTCGTCGATTTCATGAAGCTCGCCGACGAGATCCGGGTCATGAACGTGCGCACCAACGCCGAGACTCCGGAGGACGCCCGCACCGCGATTGACTTCGGCGCCGAGGGTATTGGCCTGTTTCGCACCGAGCACATGTTCTACGGCACCGGCTCCGAGGAGCCGTTGTTTCTGCTGCGCAAGATGATCATGTCGGGTTCCGAATCGGAGCGTCGAGCCGCCCTCGACGAGCTCTACCCCTTCGTCAAACGCGACATGAAGGCCACCCTCGAGGTCATGGGCGAGCGCCCGGTGACCATTCGCCTGCTCGACCCGCCGCTGCACGAGTTCGTGCCGCAGTCGGCTGACGAGAGGGCCAAGCTCGGTTCCGCCCTCGGCATCGACACCGCCGAGCTCGACCGGCGTGCCGATGAGCTGCACGAGATGAACCCGATGATGGGTCACCGCGGCGTCCGCCTCGGCGTCACTTTTCCGGAGATCACCGAGATGCAGATCCGCGCCATCCTCGAGGCGGCGATCGAGCTGCGGCAGGATGGCAAGATGTGCTTCCCGGAGATCATGGTTCCGGTCACCGGCATGAAGGCCGAGCTCGAGGACCAGTTAGCGATCGCCAAAAAGGTCCACGCCGAGGTGTGCTCCAAGTACGGCGTCGACTCTGTAGAGCACCTCTACGGCACCATGATCGAAATCCCGCGTGCCTGTCTGACCGCCGGCGAGATTGCCGAGACGGTCGAGTTCTTCAGCTTCGGCACCAACGACCTGACGCAGATGACCTT
>CAYPBC010000293.1:0-3706 GCA_964408845.1 uncultured Thermoanaerobaculia bacterium | reverse complement strand
CCGCCAGCCCGCGGTCCTTGAAGCTCCCGGTAGGATTGGAGCCCTCGTTCTTCAGATAGAGATCGACGCCGTTCTCTCCGGCGAGCGGCTCGTTCCGGACCACCTGCGTCAGCCCGACATCGGGGGCATACGACGAGGGCAGCCCCAGCACCGGTAGCAGGGCGCCGTAGCGCCAGATACCAGGGGCCATCCCCCAGCCCGCGTCCCCCATCCGCTCGCGAATTGCGTCCAGCTTGTAGACGACCACCAAGGGTTTGCCCGGGGGGGAGCAGCAGCCGCACAGGCCGAGCGGCCGGCTGGACTCTCTGGCCTCGGTCTCGGAGCCGGTGACCGAACAGACGACCTTGGCGATATCCGGGTTGAGACGGATGCGTCTTTCGGAGTCGACCATTCAAGAAACCTCTGCGAAAGATTCTAGCGCGCCCGATCGTCGCAATGAACCACCAAAGCACCAAGAACACCCAGAAAACACAAAGAGAATATCTTGGTGGTCTTGGTGTCTTGGTGGTGAGATGGGCGGGAGGGCCTCAGTCCAGCTCCAACAGCTCGAAGGGATTGGTTGCCGGCGAGTAAGTCGCTTCGAGCCGTTCCCGGTAGGGTTCGAGCCCGACCGCGAACGGCTCGGGTAGGCCATCCTCCCACGGGATTCTCGCGAGGTCGACGTCGAGCTGTGTGAGCTCCCCGGCCACCGTCTCCCGCAATGGATTCCGGTCGGCCGCGGCGACGAGATCCTCGTCGAGATTTTGCAGCATGGCGGTGATATCACTGCGCAGACTCCGGGCAATATGTTCGGGCTCCATGCCCCCTCCGATGTAAATCTGGAGCGAGCCGTCGGATGCGGAGCGTTCAGCCATGAGCTCGTGCAGTGTGGACGCATCGGCGGGATTCCCGAGCCACGCGTCGTAGGTGAGCCAGTAGATCCACACATACTCTCCGAGTCCCATGCCGGCCGAAAGCAGGGCTTGGTTACGGGCGCGGACGAGATCGAGCGAGCGCGGACCTATCACAGCGCCCGCCCTGGCGATCTGCAGCCCGCCGGTCACACGGCCGTCGTCCTCGCTCGGCGCAAATGCGGAGATGGCCTCTGTCAGTTCCCCCCGCGTCGACGCAATCTCTTCCCGCACCTTCAGGAACACCTCGATGCGATCGGCCCTGATCCGGCCATCGATAGGCGGTCGGAAATCGCGAACTGCGCCAAACCTCTCGTCGAGCTCAGCCTCGGACTGTAGCGCTGATTCCGCGGCATCCGCAGCCAGCCGCGCCCACCGGTAACCCATCCATCCGAAACCGACGACCAAGACGATCGCCAGAAGGCAGCCGATTCCACACCCTGTCAGGACTTTCGAGGTGGTCTTGGACATACCGGCCTCGTCAGCCAGCCGAGCGGAACTCGGGCTCGGCGAGGATGGTGAAGATCACCGCCGCGATACCGACCGGGAAGAAACCAAAGACCGCCGCGATCGAGCCCGCCACGGCCAACCCCCACCTTCGTCGGTTGAAAGCGGCAATGCCGCCGACGATCGCGATCACGCCCGAGAAAAAGCAGAGCAGGGCCAGCGGCAGGAAGATGGCCAGCAGGAGAATCGCCAATGGACGAATTTCAGGATCGGGAAGGGTCCCCAATACACCGCTGCCGACAATCGCGATCACGAGCAATGGTATGCCGCCCACGAGCCCCGAGATGCCGGCAATGATGTCGAGCACGCCGGCTACCGTCCCTTTTGAAGTCTGAGCCATGTGTTCCTCCCCGGCGCGATCGCGCCCCTGTCTCACAATACGCCGATTGTGCATGAGTTGTTCCCGATCTCCAACGTTCAACGTTAAACGTTCAGACGTTTCTACCGTCCCCGAAACACCTGTCCGCGGCTCACGTATGGTAGGCGACCATGGCAGGAACCAAAACTCCGACCGAGCCCGAGCGGGAAGTTCCGCCCACGCTCGGCGTGCGGGCGACAGTCAGGCTCGCCCTGACCGGCAAGGAGCTGGACTTCACTACCGGTCCGATCGGCCGGGCGGTCATCCTTCTCGCCATCCCGATGGTGCTGGAGATGATGATGGAGTCGGTCTTTGCGCTCACCGACGCCTTCTTCGTCTCCCGGCTCGGCACCGATGCCCTGGCGACCGTGGGCCTTACCGAGGCCATGATCACCCTGCTCTTCGCGATCGCCATAGGCACCGGCATAGCAACCACGGCGATGGTGGCGCGACGGGTCGGCGAGCGCGACATCAAAGGCGCTCGCACCGCCGCAGCGCAGTCGATCCTCCTCGGTCTGGTGCTGTCGGCGGCGGTCGCGGTGCCCGGTGTGGTCTTTGCCAAGGACCTCCTCGCCCTCATGGGCGGGTCCCCCGAGCTGGTGGCCACCGGCCACGGCTACACCCGCGTGCTCTTCGGCGGCTCGGCGACCATCATGCTGATCTTTCTGCTCAACGCGGTTTTCCGCGGCGCCGGCGACGCCGCCATCGCAATGCGCGTCTTGTGGATCGCCAACGGCGTCAACATCATCCTCGATCCGTGTCTGATCTTCGGTCTCGGGCCCTTTCCGGAGTTTGGAGTGATGGGGGCCGCGGTCGCCACGACGATCGGGCGCGGCGTCGGCGTCGCGATCCAGCTCTGGATCCTCTTTCGAGGCGGCAGCCGGATCCGCATTCGGATCTCCGACATCGTGCCGCAGCCGCACATCATCCTTCGTCTCTTTCGCCTCTCGGTGGGTGGCATCCTCCAGTTTTTGATCGGCACCACGAGCTGGGTCTTCCTGGTGTGGATAATCGGTGGCTTCGGTCCCGCCGCGGTCGCCGGCTACACTCTCGCCATCAGGCTCGTCGTCTTCGCGATCCTGCCGTCATGGGGCCTGGCCAACGCCGCCGCCACCCTCGTCGGCCAGAACCTGGGCGCCGGGCAACCCGATCGCGCGGAGGCCTCGGTGTGGCGGGCCGGCATCTACAACAGCCTCTTCCTGCTCTGCGTGGCGGTGGTGTTCATCATTCTGGCTGGACCGCTGATCCGCATCTTCTCGCACGAGCCCGATGTCGTGCGATACGGTGTGGCCTGCCTGCGGTGGGTCTCTTTCGGATACCCCTTCTACGCCTGGGGCATGGTCATGGTGCAGGCCTTCAACGGCGCCGGTGACACCTACACTCCCTCTGTCATCAATTTCTTCTGCTACTGGCTCTTCCAGCTTCCCATCGCCTATGCCCTGGCGTATGGGATAGATTTCGGCCCGACCGGCGTTTTCATCGCCATCACCGTCGCCGAGTCGCTGATCGCCGTTATCGGCATCCTCGTCTTCCGCCGCGGCCGATGGAAGCTGCGGGAAGTCTGACGCGCCAATCGTTAGAACGTTTAAACGTTGAACGTTTGAACCTTGTGCTCCTCAGCGTTCCACTGTCGGGATCCGCAATAGCTCCTTGGAGCGAGGCCATTCAGACGATGTGATCCAACGCGATAACGGTCCGGTGGGCGGAAACGCTTAACGTTCAACGTTCTAACGTTCAACGCCCTTGACATCCGCCGCACCCCGGCATATCTTTCCGGTTCCACTGACCGACCGGTCAGTCGGTCCTGGGAGTGAGACGTGATTTCGACTGTGACAACCCGCGGCGACAAGCGTCCCCGACTCGTGACGGCGGCAACCGCCGTCTTTGCCGAGAAGGGCTACGCCTCGACCCGGGTCGCCGATATTGCCGAGCGCGCCGGGGTCGGCAAGGG
>CAYPBC010000292.1:0-3751 GCA_964408845.1 uncultured Thermoanaerobaculia bacterium | reverse complement strand
TATGTCCTGATACGAAAGTGTTACCTATGTCCTGAGGTCGTACAGCTCACGCCCCAGGCTATTTGTCTGTCGCGCCTCCGGCGCTCACACTAGGGCATATTCTGATCCGTCTCCGCAGAGTTACTTCCTCGGTGTCTCCCGAGGAATCGCGGGTCGGGCGCTGATCACTGATCACTCGATCACTGATCACTCGGCCAACTCGGAGACGGGCACGGGTTTTCTTGATACCCTCCGCACATGAGCCTCGACGATCTCTCGACGCCGTGCGCGTTGGTCGATCTCGGACGTCTCGAAGCCAACGCGCGACGGATGGCGGACAAGGCGCGCCGTCTCGGTGTTCGCCTGCGGCCCCACGTCAAGACCCACAAGTGCGTCGGGGCCGCGCGCATCCAGACCCACGACACCTTCGGGGGCATCACGGTCTCCACCCTCGCCGAGGCCCGCGCCTTCGCCGCCCGCGGATTCACCGACATCACCTATGCGGTCCCGATCGCTCCGCAAAGACTCCCCGAAGCCGCCAACCTCAACACCGAGATCGACGCCCTCAACCTCCTCGTCGACCACCCTGAGACCATTCGCGCCATCGAGGAAACGGCCGCGTCCCGGAGCATGATCCTGCCGGTCTTTCTCGAGGTCGACTGCGGCGGCGGCCGGTCCGGCGTTGATCCCGAGTCCGAGGCGACCCAGGTCCTCGCGCGGCGTCTCGCCGATTCGGAAGTCATAGACTTTCGCGGTCTGCTCACTCATGCCGGCCACTCCTACCTGGCGCACAACCGCTCCGAGGCCTACGACACCGCCTGCGAGGAACGAAACATCATGGCCACCCTCGCGGCCGAGCTGAGAGACCTGGATTTGGAGTTTCCCGAGGTCAGCATCGGCGCCACCCCCGCCATGCGCGCGATCGACGACCTCACCGGCATCACCGAGGTCCGTCCCGGCAACTACATCTTCTTCGACGCCTTCCAGTCCACGATCGGCTGCTGCGAGATCGACGAGATTGCCTTCTCTGTCCTGGCCACCGTCATCAGCGTGCATCCGGAGCACGGCCGCGCCGTGGTCGACGCGGGCGCGCTCGCCCTCAGCAAGGACCCCGGGCCGACCCACGTCGATCCCGACTGTGGTTTCGGCGTGCCGGTCGCCCTGGAAGACCAGCACCCGCTACCCGGCCTCCGACTCGCCGCCCTGACCCAGGAGCACGGCGCCCTCTCAGGCCCCGGGGTCGAGGCCCTCCGGCCCGGCACACGCATCCGTATCGTCCCCAATCACTCCTGCTTGTCAGCCGCCTGTTTCGAGAGTTACCACGTCCTCCGCGGCACTGAGGTGGTCGACGAGTGGCGCCCAGTGCAGGGCTGGTAGCGGCAACCCACCCGCTCAGGCACGAGGTTCAAAGTACAAGGCCCACCCACACATTGGAGAGAATGATAGTCTCTGCCTAACCGGAGACCGTGCACCTTGCTCCTTGGATCTTGAACCCGTACCCCCGTGCGCTGAAGAGAGGATCTCCCGATCACCAACCGTAGGTGACGGCCAGCCCGTAGACCCAGACCTTCTCATTGTTCACGAAATCGACATTGAGGTTTGGGACGAGCCCGAAGCTCTCGCCGAGGTGGATGTCGTAGCCGATTCCGATCCGGAGCAGGAAGTAGGTGGCGTCCTCATCGGTTCCACCACCCTCGCCCGACTTCTGGTGGCCGCCCCCGTCCCTGCCCTGGTGGAATTCCACGCCCGCTGCCGCCAGGAACTGGAGGTTGCCGAGACCGGGCCAGAACACAACCAATGGTGCGACGACAGAGTTTCGCTGCCCTCCACCAGCGTAGTCGAAGAGCGCGCCCACCGCCCACCGCTCGGCGATTCGGCGTTTGTAATCGAGACCCCAGGTGAACTCGGTGTCGTGGCCAGGCTCGTCGGTGCCGCCGAGAAAGACCGCCACCTCGTTCCTGAAGTCGCGGACGTGATGGGAGGAATGCTCACCTTTTTGTTCACCTTCCCCGGCGTGCTCCGCCACTTCACTGTGTTCCGCTTTCCGGGCGTCAGGCTCGTCGTCGATTTCGACCGCCACGGCCGGCACCGCGATCAGCGCCAACATGATCAGACCAACCCCTGCGACGCGAAAAACACCCATGGACCTCTCCTCTCGACAGTCCCGTTTGGCACCCATCTCGACACCGTGGCTGCGGCGCTTCAGAAAAGGTAACCGACCGATGTGATGATGCCATACCCTAACCCGCATATCTCACCAACTTTCTGCTGCGGCCGGCGAGGCGCCGCACCCAGCGGTGTTATCTCGCCTCGGGGTGCTCGACGTCCGCTGTACGGTTTCACCTCCAGCAGCCTGACACATATCGACCAGTCCTATGCTAATGTTCGGAATCACCACCGAATCGCGGGTCCGTATGTTGACCTCAACTTCGGGCTCGTCGAGATCGACTGGAATGCGGAGCCTCCACCGTTGATTACATTGAAGGTTGTCAGCATCGACGGCATGTTGGCTTTCGAGTATCGCATTTCACTCGACGCCCTGAAGGCGGACGGAGACACGGCGTGAAAATAAAGGGGGCGGCATCCACTTCTTCAAGACCACTGTGATCGGCGGGCTGGTGTTTCTGGTGCCGGTGGTGGTCCTCGTTATTGTCCTGGCCAAGGCGGCCGGTCTGATGATGATGGTCGCCGAGCCCATGGCGGCGTGGGTGCCCATCGACGCCATCGGCGGCGTGGCATTGGCCAACATCATCGCTGTTCTCGCCGTGGTGCTGATCTGCTTCATCGCCGGTCTGGTGGCGCGGGCCGCCATTCTGCGGGCCATCGTCGGCGGCCTCGAGTCCAAAGTGCTGTCCAAGGTGCCGGGCTATGTGATCATCAAGGGCATGCTCAGCGGACTGCAAGAGGACGATACCCACACGCTCATTCCGGTGCTGGCCACCTTTGGCGGCGCCGCTCGGATCGGTCTCGAGATCGAGCGTCTCGACGACGGCCGGGTGGTCGTGATGGCCCCGAGGTCACCCAACCCGTGGTCCGGCGAGGTTCACATCATGGCCGTGGAGCACGTGCAGCCCCTCGACCTGCCCATGACAGCGTATATGGAGAACATCGAAAGATTCGGCCAGGGCACGAACGAGATGCTTCGTTCCCTTCATGATTCACCAACAATCGAAAAAGGAGAAAACCAATGAAAAAGACAGCAATGATACTGACCCTGTGTGTTGTGGTGCTGGCGCTCGCCGCGCCGGGAACGACGCTTGCCGACGAGGAGAAAACGTCGACCGAGCTCAGTCAAGACGCCAAGCGGGCCAAGATCAACGAGGTTGCGAAGGAGACGCTCGACAGGTTGTTCAGCGAAAACGCCAACGCGAAGGAACTGTATGACCGGGCCATCGGCTGGGCGGTCTTCGACAATACCAAGGTCGCATTCGGTGTGTCGGGTGGCGGCGGCAACGGCGTCGCCGTGTCGAAGGAGACCGGCAAACATGCCTACATGAAGATGGGGACCGTGGGGGTCGGCTTCGGGCTCGGCGTGAATTCGTATCAGGTGGTCTTCCTTTTCCAGGACGAGGTCACCCTGCGCAACTTCATTGAGAAGGGCTGGCAGGCGGACGCCGGCGCCACAGCGTCTGCCGGCAAGAATGCAGCCGAGGTCAAGACCAACTTCGTCAACGGTCTCGCCATCTACCAGCTCACCGACAAGGGCCTGATGCTCAACGCCGACATCGCCGGCACCAAGTACAAGCTCAACGACAAGCTGAACGATTAGCCC
>CAYPBC010000291.1:0-3756 GCA_964408845.1 uncultured Thermoanaerobaculia bacterium | reverse complement strand
CCGGGACCGAGGCACCTTGATTCGATCCTTCCGGATGCCCCGGCAGATGCCGGGGCATCCTCTTTGATGCCTATGGATTATCGTCTCGAGCAGCTCCGCTTTGAACTCCGGGAGGATCCCTCCTCCCGGATTTTCTTCAAGCTCGGCGAATATCTTCGCCGTGAAGGCGAGTTCGACGAGGGAGTTGAGATCCTACGCGCGGGCCTCGAGGAGCACCCGAGGTACGTCGCGGCCTGGGTCAGCCTGGGTCGGGCCCTGCTGGTGAACGGCGACAGCGCGGCCGCGTCCGAGGCCCTCGCCAGCGCACTCGAGCTCGATCCCGACAACGCGGTCGCGGCGTTATTCGCGGGTGAGGCGGCGATCGCCAACGAGGACTGGGTCGAGGCGGTCAAGGCGCTCAAGCGGGCGCGGGGGCTGACCCCTCAGGACGATGCACTCGACGAGAGGATCGCATTCGTCGAGGAAAAGCTCATCGGTCTGGGTCTGTTCGAGGCGCCGAACCCGACCGCCGCGGCGAGTCGGGAGCGGCCTCTGGCGCTTGTGGTGACCGACATGGACGGAGAACCCTTTGCCGTCAAACCGGCCGGCGATACCGGCGAGTGGGAAGACGCCAACGATGTCTTTGCCGCGGGTTGGGTGGATGACGAGGACGTTGCGAGTCTGAGCGCCGATGATGTGCCGGAGGATCTGACGATCGAAGAAACCTCCGACACGGAGACCGAGGTCGATGTCATCGACGAGGAGATGCTGGATTTCGCGGCCGATGACGCTCCATCGACACCCGATCCAGATTCCGAACCGGAGGGCCTGCCTTTTCCGACGACGACCCTCGCCCGCCTCGCGATTGAGCAGGGTGACCACGACTTGGCTGAAAAGACGCTCCGCAGCGTCCTCGAGACGGACCCCGAAAACCACGATGCTGCGCGCTTGCTCGAGAGCCTGATCGAGGCGGCGCCGCGACCGGACGATGGCCACCGCACGGAAGATCGAGCAGACCTAAGGGTCAATGCGTTGCAGGAGTGGCTGGAGGCGGTTAGACTGGCCTCGGAGAGGCTGGATTCGTGAACTTTGAAGAGCCGATGCAGCGCCTGCTGGAGGATTGTCCGGGGGCGCAAAGCGCCGCCATCGTCGCCCCGGACGGCATTCCGGTGGTGGTGGTTCCGCGTCAGGGGTCGCTCGAGACCCTCGGTGCGGAGCTTGCGACGATTCTTCGCGATCTGGCCGAGGCGGCACGGGAGTTTCAGCACGGACATCTTGAGCAGTGCTCGGTTTTTGCCGAAGATGCGGTCATTATCCTGACCACGATCACCGCCGGCTACTTCCTGATACTGGTCATGAACCGTGACGGTCTCGCCGGCAAGGGCCGGTTTCAGAGCCGGCTCACCGGTGCGCGCCTGTACTCCGAATTCATCTGAGGTGACACGAGACAATGTACAAATTCGAAGAGATTTGTGAGCTGATCGGGTTGGTCGGCTCGTCCGGAGTTTCGGTTGTCGAGATCGAGCACGCCGGATCCCGGGTACGGGTTGAAGGGCGGCCGCAGGCGGTCGCGGCGCAGCCGATTCCGGCGTCTGCCGAAGCACCCGCCTCCGCCGTGGATGTACAGACAGCGTTCGTTGCCGCGGACACGCAGGCGGCGCCCGCGGATACAGTCGATGCTGACGAGGATGTGCACGCCATCAACTCGCCGATCGTCGGCACCTTCTACCGGGCGCCGAATCCCGATGCGGACCCCTACGTCAAGGTCGGCGACTTCATTGAGCAGGGTCAGACTCTGTGCATCGTCGAGGCCATGAAGTTGATGAACGAGATCGAGAGCGATGTCAGCGGAACGGTCGTCAAGGTCCTGCCGGAAAACGGACAGCCTGTGGAGTACGACGAGCAGCTCTTTGTGGTCCGTTCATCCTGATGTTTTCCAAGGTTCTGATCGCCAATCGTGGGGAGATTGCGGTGCGGATCATCGCCGCCTGCCGCGAGTTCGGCGTCTCCACGGTGGCGGTTCATTCAGTGGCAGACCGTGACTGTCTCCACGTATTGCTCGCTGACGAGTCCGTATGCATCGGCGCTGCAGACTCATCGGACTCCTATTTGAACGTGACCTCGGTGATGTCCGCTGCGCGCATCACCGGCGCCGATGCGATCCACCCTGGATATGGTTTTCTGGCTGAAAACGCCCACTTCGCGGAGATCGTCGGCGAGTGCGGCTTGGCGTTTATCGGACCCTCCGCCGATTCCATCCGGCTCATGGGCAACAAGTCGGAGGCCCGGCGGTCGGTTGCGGCGGCCGAAGTGCCGATTCTCCCCGGCTCCGAAGGTCCGCTCTCCTCGAGAGACGAGGCGGCGGAGATTGCCCGGGAGGTCGGCTTTCCGGTGATTCTCAAGGCTTCCGCCGGTGGCGGTGGCCGCGGGATGCGTTTGGCCTGGGACTCAGAAGAGCTCCTTCGCGCCTACGATACGGCCTGGAACGAGGCTGAGCGGGCCTTTGGCGACCCCACGCTCTACCTCGAGAAGTATCTTGAAAAACCTCGCCACATCGAGTTTCAGGTGCTCGCCGACTCGCACGGTCGGGTGATCCATCTCGGAGAGCGCGAGTGCTCGATTCAGCGGCGCCATCAGAAGATCCTCGAGGAGGCGCCGTCTGTCGCCCTCGATCCCGAGCTGCGGACAGAGATGGGAAAGGCGGCGGTTGCAACGACCCGCGCCGCTCGTTACGAGAATGCCGGAACGGTCGAGTTTCTCCTCGCCGAGGACGGCAGTTTCTACTTCATGGAGATGAACACCCGAGTTCAGGTCGAACATCCGGTGACTGAGCTCGTGACCGGAGTCGACATCGTCAAGGAACAACTACGGATTGCCGCCGGCGAACAGATCTCGATACCCAAGCGCAAGCAGGTCCGACCTCAAGGTCACGCGATCGAGTTTCGAATCAACGCCGAGGATCCCGAGACCTTCGCCCCGTCACCGGGTCGCATTACCGACTTGGTGATTCCCGGAGGCCCCGGGGTCCGGGTCGACACCCATATCTATTCCGGCTGCACAATTCCCCCCTATTACGACAGTCTGATCGCCAAGCTCCTTGTTCACGGCAAAGACCGTGAGGAGGCGATCCTTCGTGGTCGCCGTGCTCTCCAGATGCTGCGCATCGAGGGCGTCAAGACCACGGTTCCCCTCCATCTTCGGATCCTCGACAACGAGGAGTTCAATGCCGGCAGTGTCGATACGCACTTCATGGAGCGCCTGCTCGGATAGCGCCAATTCTCAGTTCTCAATTCTCAATTCTCAATTCCGGCCCCCATTCCTCCGACGAATTTCCCGTGCGGCCGGGAGAAATTCAAAATTGAGAATTCACCATGATGATCGTGTAGGCTCAAGAGCACCGGTTGGATCGTAAAATCTCGGTGATACAATATTTTAGAGTGCGCAATATCTACCTTGTTGGCTTTATGGGTGCGGGGAAAAGCTCGGTGGGCGCAGCCCTGGCGGCACGCCGTGGCCACCGGTTCATTGATCTCGATGAGCGGCTCCGCGAGCGGTTCGAGGCGTCGATACTGGAGATCTTCGCGGTGCATGGAGAGGGAGGTTTTCGCACGGCCGAGACCGACGAACTCGCCCACTGCGCAGACGAGCAGGGTGTGGTGGTAGCCACCGGTGGGGGCACGTTCTGCATCGGGGCCAATCGCGAGATTATCTGCGGATCGAAAGGTGTTTCGGTCTACCTCGATCTTCCGTGGAAAGAGCTCGATCGGCGATTGGCGG
>CAYPBC010000290.1:0-3762 GCA_964408845.1 uncultured Thermoanaerobaculia bacterium | reverse complement strand
CCGAAGATCGACGCCGAGATTGCCGAAAAGCGCCGTTTTCGGACGGGAACTAGCCTGAATATCTCGCCACCTCGACGAGACGGATAAGATGCCGCGATTTCGGTGTTGACGAACCGAGGGCCACAGAATCGTCATTGAGTGTGCGTCGGGCAGTCCGATCGGAGCAAACGCCGCAGCGTACTGCAGATCGCCGGTCGTTGTCGCGAAGTACTGAGCTTTACGGGCTCGGTTCGAGTCGGAGGAGAGCCATGGCCAGAACCTTCAAGGTATTTGCATCATATCTTCTATTCAAGGAGGTTCTTGTCGATCCTCTTGGCCGTCTCTATCGTGCCGGCGAGTTTGACGCTGGAGGGATCCGACGCACCGTTTGGCTGCGAGTCTTCGACCGACGAGAGGTCCCGGCCGGCGATATGATTGCTGCATTCGACCGGGCCAGGAACATCGCGTCCGCTCTCCAGTCCGCCAATGTCGCAGCCGGCGTCGACTGCATCGCCGAGAACGATGCCACCGCCATCGCCTGCGATTACGTCGCGTCGCAACCACTGAGCGCGGTTTTTCAGCGGGTCGCGGACGAGCGGTTTCCAATTCCGGTGGACAATGCACTCTTGATCGTCGAGAAGATCGCACTCGCGCTTTCCGGCGCTCTCACGGTGGAGATCGACGGCGGTCGGGTGGTGCACGGTTTTCTCCACCCTGGGCTCATATTCGTCTCCAACGACGGAGAGGGGGTGGTGTCCGGATTCGGCTTCGGTGACCAACTGCTGGGGCTGATCGACGATGAGGGCTCGAAGACTCTCGTGCATCCCTATCTCGCGCCCGAGGTCCTGGTCACGCGCACGGCGAGCCGTCACGGAGATGTCTACTCTCTGGGCGCAATTCTGTTCCAGCTCCTTTCCGGATCCGCCTTGCCGGCTGATCCCGAAATGCGTCTGCAGGCCCTTGCCGAAGCCCATCTCGCCGACGATGACGCGCCGTTGCCGGATGACATCAAGGCGCTGCTCCTGCGAGCTCTGGCCGTCCGTCCCGAGGAACGATTCAGCTCCGCCGCCGATTTCAAAAAGGAGCTCGATCGTCTTCTCTATGGCGGCGCCTATAGCCCTACGACTTTCAACCTCGCTCTCTTCATGGATCGGCTCTTCCGCTCGGAGATCGAAATTGAGGATGAGGAACGGACCGAAGAGACCGCCGTTGATGTGAGGCCATTCCTGGTACCGGAAATCGAACCTGCGCCGGAGCTCGTGCTCGAATCCGACACTGGCGCCGGACCCATGGATGGGAATCGAAAAATCCTGTGGGTCGGTCTTGGTGCAGCAGCCGCGCTTGTTGCAGCCGTTGCGATAACCGTCTTCACCGTCACCCGCGAGCCGAGGGGCCCAGCGATTCCACCGACTCCGACCGCCATCGAAATTGCAGCTCAGCGACAGGCCCAGGAAGAGAAAATGCGGGAGCTCGCACAGGGTCTGGTGACCGAGATGATGGCCAAAAAAGAAGAGGAAATCCGCAGCGAACTCCTCGATCGGCAGACCAAGATCGACGAGCTCCAGAAGAGGTTGCAGGCAAGCGAGCGCCGCGCCAAGCAGGGTCAATCGATCAATGAAGATCAACGTCGTCGAGAAGAACTCCAGCAGCAAATCGCTGCCGAAGAAGAAGCGCAACGGGTGAGAGAGGCGGAGCTGGAGGCGGAACGGCTACGGGTTGAGGAAGAGGCGCGCCTCCAGGCGGCAGCCCGCCAGACCGCGACGGCTGTGGTCGAGGAGGAATCGCTGCGTGCGGCCGCTGTCATTCCGACGGCTGTTCCACCGACGCCCACCACCGTTTCCCAAGCAACAACGCAGGTCGCAGAAATCGGTGTGGTAGGTGTTTCGGATCTCGATTCACTGCCGGTGGTCATCAAAGAGCAGAAGGTGGAGTGGCCGCGGACGGCTCGTTTCTCGAAGCGCCAAGGCGTCGTGATCGTCCAGGCGACGGTGAACGCCGATGGTCTGGTCGAAGATGTCACGATTCTGCGTGCCGATGACGAGAACTTCGGCATTCCCGAGGCAGTCGTGGACGCGGTGATGCAGTACCGCTTCAAACCGGGAACCAAGGACGGTGTGCGGGTCACGACCCACGCCACGGTGACCAAAGCCTACCGGTTCGTCGTGCGGTAAAAAAAGGCCGGGCTGTGCCCGGCCTCATCATCTACTGTTCACCCGAGGTGAAACTCGTCACCAACTCACACCGACGCTCGGCCGGTGCGCGCTGTACGGCCGTCCCTACTTCTCGACGCGTTCGCGAAGAGTCTTACCCGGCTTGAAGTGACAATACTTCTTTGCCGGAATGAGAATCGTCGCACCGGTTGCAGGGTTGCGGCCCTGACGCGCACCACGCTGCTTGGTCGCAAAGGTGCCGAAACCGGGAATGGTCACCTTCTCACCGGCATCGAGGGCAGTTGCAATCAGACCTGTCCGCGGGTGGGCCGAAAAGATCGCATCGATGATCTCAGCAGCCTTTCCCTGACTGATCCCGGCCTTCTTCGCAAGCTTCATTGCCATTTCGGTCTTGTTCATTGGAACCTCCTAGTTTTATTCGTACTCACAGTGTGGCGTTACGGCATCGTGCTGTCAAGGTCAAATTGACAGATAACGCAACATCCACGCTTGTTTTCCTGGCAAACCCGGGGTAGTTTGTGATCCTGGAGGTGCAAATGGATCTCAAGCTGCGAGGCAAACGCGCGCTCGTGACCGGTTCATCCCGGGGTATTGGTCGCGCTATTGCGCTCTCATTAGCCGATTTCAAGGTCGATGTCGCCATCAATTATCTCCGCAATCGCACCCGAGCGGAGGAAACCGCCCACGAGATCGAGGCGCGGGGAGTCCGCACGCTGGTACTCAAGGGAAACGTCGCCAAGCCCGACCACGTAGAAGATCTTTTCTCCATGATAGGCGATTCCTGGGGTGGTCTGGATATCGTTGTATCGAACGCCGCCTCCGGCGTTTTGAAACCGGCGCGCGAGCTGACCTTGCACCATTTCGACTGGTCCATGCACATCAACGCCGCTGCCCTCCTGCCGATCACCCAGCAGTTTTTGAAGATGGACTCAAAGAACGAAAAATCTCTGGTCGCGGTCTCCTCGCTCGGTGCGCTGCGGGCGATTCCCAACTACACCGCAGTCGGTGCTTCGAAGGCCGCGCTGGAGTCGATGGTGCGGCACCTGGCGGCGGAGTTCGCCCCCGAAGGAATGCGCATTAACGCCGTTTCGGCAGGCACGGTCGACACCGATGCCCTGCTTCATTTCCCGAACCGCGAGGAGCTCCTCGACAGCGCCCTCGAGCGCACACCGGCCGGTCGCCTGGTACATCCTCAAGATGTGGCCAACGTGGTGATTTTTCTGTGCACGCAGTACGCGGCCATGATCCACGGCCAAACGCTCATCGTCGACGGGGGCTACTCGATACTGGCGTAGGCCGAATAATTTGGAATTTGGAATTTGGAATTGACGTCCTCCAGCTTGAATCCTCTGCCTCGAAGGTCCAGTCGACGTGGCGCTGTCTAGGAGGGCCTCGTCGCTATGGCCGCGATGGCGCGTTCATTGGAGGTGCCTGGCATCCCGGGGCACAAGCACGGAGACGGAGACGGGCACGGAGACGGGCACGGGTCGGACTCGGGTGCGGGTTTGCGGCTATAGGAGCTTTTTCAGGAACTGGCCGGTGTAGGAGGCCTTGCAGCGTGCGACATCGTCGGGGGTGCCGGCGACCACCACCTCGCCTCCACCATCGCCAC
>CAYPBC010000289.1:0-3767 GCA_964408845.1 uncultured Thermoanaerobaculia bacterium | reverse complement strand
AGGGGGAAGGCGAGGATGGCGTCCACCATCCGCATCAGCACGGCGTCGACCACGCGGCCACCGGTGGCGGCGGCGAGGCCGACACCGAGGCCGACGAACAGGGCTACCAGGGCGCCGAGGGTGGCGATCGCGAGCGAGATCCGGCCGCCGCGGAGGAACCGCGGCAGGACATCGCGGCCGAACCGGTCGCTACCCAGCCACAGCCGCACATCGTGCGTCGAGATGACGTCGCCGGCCGGGACTGCCGTGGTCAGTCGCCGGCCGTGGACCAGATACTCTCGGTTGTCGAGCTTCACCTCGGGTGAGGCCAGGGTGCGGCCGTCTGCGAGGTCGAGGACCGTGACTCGGGTTCCCGGCGGGAGGAGGGCGGCGTGGACCGGATCACCGTCACCCAACGGCGACGGCATCGATCCGCCGACGAGGCAGGCAACGCCCAGGACCACGATGCCGGTAAGTCCCCACAGCAGGCGTGGCGGTGGCCTCACGACGGCCTCCGTGTGCGTGGATCGACCACGGCATAGAGAACGTCGGCGATCAGGTTGCCGAGGATCACGGCGGTGGCGCCGATCAGGGTGGCGCCGAGGATGAGCGGGATGTCGCGGGCTCGGGCCGCGTTATAGGCCACCTGCCCCATGCCGGGCCACGAGAAGATGGTCTCGATGACCACCGAACCGGAAACCAGAATCGGCAGCGACAAACCGAGCAGGGTGACCACCGGCAGCAGAGCCGGGCGAAGGGCGTGGACCCAGAGGAGTCGTCGTTCGGGGATGCCGCGCGCGCGGGCCGCGAGCATGAATCGCGAGGAGCGGACGTCGAGCAGGGTGGCGCGAAGGTATCGGGCGGTTCCCGCTGCTCCCACGAGTCCGAGGCAGACCGCGGGCAGGACGAGGTGGCGCAGGAGATCCGCCAGGCGAGGGAGACCGCTCAGACGCGCGGCATCCACCGAGTGCATGTGCGAGGCCGGGAACCAGCCCAGGAGAAGGCTGAAGACAAGAATGAAGAGTCCCGCCAGCCAGAACGACGGGATACCGTACAGACCGAGGCTCAAGATGGAGGTGATTCGATCGACCCAACCGTACGGACGGCGGGCCGCCGCCACCGCCAGCACGAGCCCAAGCACGAGATCGAAGAGGAGGGCGGCGCCCGCCAGCAGGAGAGTGGGTGGTAGCGCCCGCGCCAGGACCGTCGACACCGGTTGCTTGTACATGAACGAGGTGCCGAGATCTCCGGTCGCGACCGCACCGAGCCAGCTCAGGTATTGCTTGAGGGGCGGACGGTCGAGACCGTAGCGAGCGCTGATGAGCTCCCGGGTCTCGGGGGAGAGCCGCGGGTTGTCGATCGTGTCGGCGTAGGAACCCGGGGCCGCCTGCACCACCACGAAGGTCAGGGTGGCGACCAGCCACACGAGCGGCACCAGAGCGAGCATGCGCCGAAGCACCATGCGCTTCATGGCAGCAACTCAGAAGAATGAGAGGTCACAGGAGGATTATAGGCGGGCTGCGGAAAGTTCTTAGTTTTGAGTTATCCACAGCCCACCCTCCAGTCTCATCGGGAGGGGCGACCCGGGGGACGGCCGTCGGCCACTCGCTGGCGGCGGTGAACCGAGACGCCCGCAAGCAGTCCGTAACTCAAAACTAAAAACTCAAAACTAAAAACTCACCGATATGTGCGAATCAGTTCGACGTTTCCGGTACGATTTCCCACTCGTCGATGTTGAAGAAGATCGTCGCGTTGTTGATATTCGCGCCTTGAATGCGGGAGTTGAGCCCGACCAGCCGGGTGTTTTCGACCAGGAAGGTGTAGGGCTGGTCGGCGACGATGAGGGCCTGAATGCGGTCGAGGAGCGGTTTTTGGCTTTCAAAATCGGGCGCCGCGGCGACTTCGTCGAGGAGCCGGTCGACCTCGGGATTGGCGTAATGCCCGAAGTTGAAGGTCGGAACACCGGGCGGCGCGCTGTGCCATATCCCCTCGAGATCGACCTGGGTCGGTTCGATCCAGCGATTCATGAAGGCGTCGAAGTCGCCCTTGGCGACCGCCGCCTGCACGGCGCCCCACTCCATGAGGCGCGGCTTCGCCTGGACCCCGATCCGCGCCAGATCCCGTTCCACCAGCAGGCACACATCCTTCCGCACCTCGCTTTCGGACGGCGCCAGGACCTCGAACACGAGCGGTTTTCCGTCTCGATCGAGGATGCCGTCGCCATCGTGGTCCTCCCACCCAGACTCTGCCAGCAGCTTGACGGCGCCCGCAGGATCGAAGGGCAGCGGTTTCAGATCTCGGTTGAACGCCCACATGGACGACAGGACCGGCCCGATCGACGGCCGGCCGAAACCCCCGTAGACGGCGTCGATCAGGGTTTCGCGATCGATCGCCATGCCGAGGGCGCGGCGCACCTGCGGGTCGGAAAAAACACTCCTGTCCAGGTTCCAACAGATGTGGGTGTAGGAGCGGTCGGAGAACACGGCCAGCTCGAGATCCGGATCGTTCTGTACCCGTGCCGCCTCGGCCGGGGGGATGTCGTTGACGAGATCGAGGCCGCCGGCGAGGAGCTGGTTATAAAGACCGGTCTTGGAGGGCACGATGCGGAATACGAGCCGCTCGATGCGCGGCCGGCCGGTCACGAAATAGCGGGGATTGCTCTCGAGGACGATCTCCTGCTGCGGCGTGTGGAGGCCGGGCACAAAGGGACCCGCCGACAGCACGAGCTCCCGCCAGTCGGTGTCCTCCCACCGTTCGAATGGGATTCCAGACCAGGCGTGGGCCGGTACGATGGGGCCGTCGTTGACGTCCATCAACTGGTAGGGATAGCGATGCCTGAATCGGTAGCGAACGGTGTGGGCGTCGGGCGCTTCCACGGTCTCGATCTTGTCGGTGATGTCTGACCACAGCCAGCCGAGGGCGTCGGAGGTCTGGGCGCGGCGGCTGAAGAGCAGGTCTTCGGAGGTCACCGGCACACCGTCGCTCCACATCGCGTCGGTCCGCAGGTGAAAGGTGAGGACGAGGTGGTCATCCGACCACTCCCACGACTCGGCCAGAGAGGGCGCAAAGGACGGCGGGTGCTGCTGGTAGTCCACCTGTTCGACCGCCAGCGAGGGGTAGATCAGGCTCAGGATCTCCTCGTCTCCCGCATCCTCGGCCAGATAGGGGTTCCAGCTCGCGATGTCCGAAAGCGCGCCGATCACCACTGTGTCCGGCGGCGCCTGCGTCTTCGTCGGCGAGCACGAAACGGCGACAAACGCGACTGAGGCGACAACGAACCATCTCGAGAAGAATTTCATGTCAGTCATCCTATCAGCCGAATCCAGCATGTGGCGATTGCGGGTTTGCCGCCCGCCGGCCACGGGCAGGGCCCGCGGCCACGCGTTCTCGGATGGTGGCCCCTCGGAACGCAAGTGTTCCTCGGTCCCACCATCCTCCAACGCTGCGCGCCTGCGGCGCGCCGGCGGGCTGATGCCGAGCATGGCCGCACCCCCCACCTTGTGTGTGATCGCGTCGATTCCGGACCTCTGGCCGCGTTTTCCTCCCTCCACTCGTCGGGACGACCGGACGGTCTGTTCCTCCTCGCTCCAGTCGGAGAAACGCACCCAGAGGCCCAAACTCGTCGCGATCGCGAAACCTCCGCTTCGCTCCGGTTTCGCGGGGCCTCGTGCTGCCCTTCAGCGCCCGAGGTCGGCGTGGCGGCTTCGCCGCCCATGGCGCTGTCGCTCCGGGCCTCTGCTGCGGCCCGCGATACGCCGCAATCTGGCGGTCGCAAGCGACCGCCATCT
>CAYPBC010000288.1:0-3771 GCA_964408845.1 uncultured Thermoanaerobaculia bacterium | reverse complement strand
CGACCCCAACTGGAACCAGCTCTACAGCACCTTCTGCTACACCTTCCAGTACATGCCGGGTGTCACGACCTACCTCGACACCCCGGTGGTGCCGGTGGCGGCCTTCACCGGCCCGGACCAGTTCCCGCTCGACTGCGAGCAGCCCGACGGCGCGCCGAGGATCTACAGTGTCGACGTGCAGACCAATGGTGTCGGCGGTGGACCGTACATCCCGACGACCGGCAACAACGACGGCAACCGGGCGGTCGCTGGCAACCAGACAATCACCATCACCTCGCTGGACGCGACCCAGGTGCAGAACCCCAACTACTGCAACGCCGCCGCGGGTGCCTGCCCGACCGGCGCGGACACGGTGAACAAGACCATCATGCGCGACTACGGTTTCGGCGCGCCCGGAACGGTCACCTTGGGAGACCTCGGGGCGCTCACCTGCACCTGGGGTGAGCCGATCACCTGCACGGTGCCCGACGCAACCTCGGTCGGCGCAGTGAGCGGCCGCCAACTGACGGTGACCCGGGCCAACGGCCAGTCCACCGTCACCGGTGTGACCGTCCAGGTCGGTCTGCGACCGAACTCCAATGTCGTGCCGGTCGGACCGCCCGCGGGCCTGGTGGGCGAGCAGGCGCTACAGGACGCCATTGACGCGGCCGGGGCGAACGATCTGCTCCTGGTCAAGCCCGGCGTCTACAACGAGATGGTCGTCATGTGGAAGCCGATACAGCTCCAGGGCTACGGCGAGGGCTCGACCACCATCAACGCCGTCAAGTCGCCGAGTAACAAGCTCGAGATCTGGCGCGACCTGGTCAACGACATCGTCGACGTCCGCGATGACGCCGATCTGCTGCCCGGCCAGGAAATCGCCCCCGGAGACCCCGAACCGGCCACCCTGTGGACCGAGGAGGGTGCCGGAATCCTGGTCTTGGCCAAGGACGAAGGTCCCAGAGCTCCAGACCACATATCGGGCAGGAACCTGTACGCCCGAATCGACGGCTTCACCATCAAGAGCGCGGACACCGGTGGCGGCATCGTCGTCAACGGCTATACCGAAATGCTCGACATCTCCAATAACCGCATTGCGAACAACAGCGGCTTCTACGGCGGTGGCATCCGGGTCGGACACCCGATCCTGACTTTCGAGTTCCCGGGCGGTGGCCTTGCCTACACCGATGCCGAGAACGACTTCATCGCCATCCGTCACAACCAGCTGGTCTTCAACGGCGGCCGGGGTGGTGTCGGCGGCGGCCTCTCGATGTGCACCGGCGCCGACTCGTATGAGATCTCCGAGAACTGGGTGTGCGGCAACTTCACGCTCGGCAACGGCGGCGGCATCGGCCACACCGGCGTCAGCGACGGTGTCTGGACGGCGGTGGAGCTTCCAGGACGGTGCTCCCAGACCCCCGAGGTGACCTGCGAAAACAACGGTGATTGCAGGGGCGGCCAAAACCGATGCAACCCCCAGGACCCGGAGTGGGTCCTCACGGCGGCCCCGCAGATCGCGAACAACACGGTCATTTTCAACGAGAGCTTCAACCAGGGCCAGACCGTCTCGGGCGGCGGGCTCTATATCGGTGGTGCGCAATCTCTCGCACCACTCACAGGACAATGCTCGATACCTTCCCCCGACTGGACTTGCCGAAATAACGGTGATTGCTCTATCGGCAAAGGTCGTTTGGGAGGTGGGTGCAACCAAGAAGACGGGCAGTGTAACCTTCAGCCCGACAATGTGTGCCTTATTTCGGCAGACTGTGTGGAGCTGGACAGCACGTGCAATTTCTTCCCGGGCGCCTCCCCCGGCTCGGGAAGCGTCGAGGTGTTGGCCAACCTGATCCAGGGCAACTCGGCCGCGGCCGGTGACGGCGGTGGCATCCGGTTGTCCATGGTGAACGGCGAGGACGTGGCCGCCCTCCCGTACAATACGGTTGATCTGTACAACAACATGATCGTCAACAACGTGGCGGCCCTTGCCGGTGGCGGCATCTCGCTGCAGGATGCGATCGACGTGCGCATCGTCCACAACGCCATCGCCAACAACGACAGCCTGGCGACGGCGGGCGAGGCCTTCGCACCGAACAGCCCCAACCAGTCCACGCCGCAGGATGGAGCCGGCATCGTCACCCGGAAACACAGCAGCGGGCTGTTGGCTGCACTGGGACAGGTCGATGGCTTCTCCGACCCGACCCCCTTCGCCGACAACATCATTTGGGAGAACCGGCAGTTCTTCTTCTTCGTGGATGACACGTCAGGCTGCACGCCTGGCGACTCGAACTGCCTATCGACCTACGGACTGTGTCCGGACGTCACCAACGCCCTGGCTTGCCCAGCAGGTGGGGGACTTGGCTCCGACCTCGCGGTGCTCGGGACGACGGGGGCGCTGGCGTGCGACCCGAACGGCTCGGGCACGTCATGTATCCTCACCGGCGGATCCGATCCCGCATTCGTCGCGGAGTACGTCAATGGCGACCGCACGAGCGTCTTCCAGCCCGAGATCACCACCGCCATCCAGACGCCCCCGGCCTTTGACGAGGGCGGCAACTTCATCCGGCCGAGCTACGGGCCGCTGTCGCTCTACGACGACGGGACCCCCAATGACGGCGACCCGGGAGCCCTCTTCGGCGACTACCACATCGAGGGCGGTTCGCCGGCGGTGAACAACGTCGGCGCAGTCGACCTGACCGTCATGTACCCGGACCTGCTCATCGACTTCGATGGCGAGCCACGGCCCGCCCAGGGCGGCGTGGACATCGGTGCCGACGAGGTGCAGCCATAAACACGAACACCGCAAGCATCCCGCCGGGCATCGGCCCGGCGGGATGCCCGGACCTGAAGGAGATTTGAAATGAACATACGACGCAACCAACGAAAGGAGCCCTCCATGAGCCACACAAGGCTTTCAGGAATCGTGACCCTGGCGCTCGCCGCGGTCCTGCTTGCAGGCGCCCCTGCCGGTGCCCAGGTCCTCATCGATTGCCCCTGCGACATCAACGGCGACGGCGACTGCGAGGACAGTAAAAACGGTAACAACGGTTACAACGAGCCTGACCTTGCGGCGACGCTCGGCGTCCAGTGCATGCACCTGTCGGGCGGCGACGGTTTCGCAACCATGGCGAACGACGATCGCAAGCTGCAGTACATCTTCAGCTTCTCCGATCTCACTGGCACACCGGAAAACGATGCGATGGAGGCCGGGTCGCTGGCGGCCGCCTTGCCGGCGCCCCTCATCGCGGTGGATCAGGGTATGCAGTTCTACCTCACCATGACCAACGTCGGGATGCTGATCCGCCCGGATCTCTTCGACCCCCACACCGTCCACTTCCACGGCTTCCCGAACGCCTCGTCGGTGTACGACGGCGTTCCGGATGCGAGCGTCTCGATCAACATGGGCGCCAGCATCACCTACTACTACAACCTGGTCGAGCCCGGCACCTTCATGTACCACTGCCACGTCGAGGCGACCGAGCACATGCAGATGGGGATGCTCGGCAACCTCTACGTGCGGCCGATCCAGAACCGGTTGCCTGATCTCACCCCCTTGGGTTCCCACGTGCACAGCAACCCCGATTACAACGCCGTCCTCGGCTTGGATGACCCGCTCGTGGGTGACAAGTACGTCTACAACGACGGCGACGGCTCCACGATCTACGACGTGGAGAAAGCAATCCAGCTGGGCGGCTTCGACCCGGAGTTCCACGACGCCAGCTTGCTCGTGCAACCGTTGCCCTTCGCCATGATGTGGGACCGCTATCCCATGCTCAACGGCCGCGGCTACCCCGA
>CAYPBC010000287.1:0-3777 GCA_964408845.1 uncultured Thermoanaerobaculia bacterium | reverse complement strand
CATGGGGAAGAGGCTCGCGTGTCGCGCCGGATCGGTGCCCCAGTGGGACTGGATCTGCGGGGTCAGCGACGATGTCGCCCAGGTATCCATGACGTCAGGCTCGGCGGCGAAACCGCCCGGCTGATCACGTTGGTCCTCGGTGTAGCCCGGGGCCGAATCGGTCAGCGGATCGACGGGCAGCGCCTCCTTGTCCGCAAGAATCGGGTGCTCAAAATCGGGCTCGCCGTCCGGGCCCACCGGGTACCAGACTGGGAAGGGCACCCCGAAGTGGCGCTGACGCGAGATGCACCAGTCCTGGTTGAGACCCTCCACCCAGTCGGTGTAGCGTTTTTTCATGTAGGCCGGGTGCCACTGGATTAGATCACCCTGGGCGAGCAACGCATCCTTGTGCTCGAGGGTACGGATGAACCACTGGCGGGTGGCCACGAACTCGAGAGGGCGGTCGCCCTTCTCGTAGAACTTGACGATCTGATCGGTGGGTTGCGGTTCTCCCACCAGGGCCGCGTCTTCCCAACCCGGGAGGCTGCCCTCCTCGGCGAGAAGCTCGGCGATTTGTTTCTTCGCCCTGTTCACAGTCATCCCGGCGATCTCGTCGTGCGAGCGCTGCGCGGCCTCGACGTCGACGCTCTCGAAAGGCAACTCGCCGAAGGTGGCCGGCATGAGGCGGCCGTCGCGGCCGATGAGCTGCTTCACCGGCAGCCCCGAAGCCTTCCACCACTCGACATCCATGGCGTCGCCGAAGGTGCAGACCATGAGGATGCCCGTCCCCTTCTCCGGGTCGGCATGCTCGGCCGCAACGATCGGCACCCGCGCTCCGTAAAGCGGAGTGATGGCGTACTTGCCGAAGAGGGCTTGGTAACGCTCATCGTCGGGATGCGCGACAACCGCGATACAGGCACCGAGGAGTTCGGGGCGGGTGGTCGAGATCAGCAGCTCGCCGCCGCCCTCGACCCCGAATCGGAGATCGTAGAAGAGGCCCTGCCGGGGCCGGTCCTCGACCTCGGCCTGGGCGACCGCGGTCTTGAAGTCGATGTCCCACATGTTGGGTGACTCGACGTTGTAGACCTGTCCCTTCTCCACCAGATCGAGGAAGCTGAGCTGCGAGATCTTCCGGCAGTGGTCGTCGATGGTGGCGTACTGGTCGGACCAGTCGAGGGACAGACCGAGGTGGCGCCACAGATGCTCGAAGGCCTGCTCGTCCTCCGCGGTCACCAGACCGCACGCCTCGATGAAGTTGCGACGCGAGACCTCCTCGATCTCCTTGCGCTTGCCGCCCTTGGGATCGGGCTTCCAGTCCGGGTCGTACGGCAGGTGGGGGTTGCAGCGAATGCCGAGCAGGTTCTGCACCCGGCGCTCAGTGGGCAGCCCGTTGTCGTCCCAACCCATGGGGAAGGCGATATTCTTGCCGATCATCCGCTGATAGCGCACCAGCAGATCCTGGTGGGTGTAGCTGAAGACGTGGCCGACGTGGAGCGAACCCGAGACCGTCGGCGGCGGGGTGTCGACGACAAAGGTCCGGTCGCGTGGCACGCTGGGATCCCATCGGTAGATCCCCCACTCGTCCCAACGCTGCCGCCACTTCTCCTCGACCTCGATGTGCTTGTACTTCTTGGGGATCTCAACCTCAGGCACAGGCGCCCTCCGCCTCAGCAAAAGCGAAGACCGCATCCTCGACCCGCAGACGATCCGGCGTGACCCAGCCGCCCACGATGCCGGCCGGGCCGAGGACCGCGGCCATGATCTCGTCACCTTCGCCAAAGAGCTTGCGTTCCTCGGCCTCACTGAAGAGCTCCGGGTTCTTGACCCATACCACGACGCGGTCCGTCTTGATCTTTGCCGCATCGAGCGCATTGGGCAGGAAGCCGCGAATCAACGGCTCATCACCGCGGACGAACATCACGTTGCTACCCGCGCGATCCGGAGGCCCACCCTCGAGCCAAACCTCGAGCAACGGGCGGTCTGTCACCTCAACCAGCCACGGTCCCATCTCAACTCCCCATCATCAGAATTCGCCGCGGCGAGCGTCCGCCGCGTCGGCAGATGATACCACCGGGTGAATTAGGAATTAGGAATTAGGAATTAGGAATTCGCATCCACCCCCAGTGGCTACCGGAAGTCATTGTACCTGTATGATTTAGTGTATTTGCGCGTCCACTAAACCAATGCACCCTCCCGAGCGGCCAATTCGGATTGCGGCTTGACAATGGCGTTCGGCTCCGTTCTCCTATGGGCCCTATGGCGGATATCAAACCACTCATCATCGTTGAGTCGCCGGCCAAGGCGCGGACTATCTCGAAGTTTCTGGGCCCGGACTGGGTGGTGGAGTCATCCATCGGTCACATCCGCGACCTACCCCCGAATGCGGACGAGATCCCCAAGAAGTACAAGAAGGAGTCGTGGGCGCGGCTCGGAGTCGACGTCGACAACGACTTCGCACCACTCTATGTGGTGCCCAAAACCAAGAAGGAGCAGGTCAAGAAGCTCAAGGCAAAGCTCAAGCAGGCCTCCGAGCTCTATCTGGCCACTGACGAGGATCGCGAGGGCGAGGCCATCGCCTGGCACCTGATCGAGGTGCTGAAACCCGAGGTGCCAGTCAAACGCCTGGTCTTTCACGAGATCACCAACCACGCCATCGAAACCGCCCTCGCCGAGCCGCGCGACATCGACAAGCAACTGGTCGCCGCGCAGGAGACCCGTCGCATCCTCGACCGTCTCGTCGGCTACGAGGTGTCGCCGGTGCTGTGGCGCAAGCTGCGGCCAAAGCTGTCGGCCGGGCGTGTACAATCGGTTGCCACCCGTCTTATCGTCACCCGCGAGGACGCGCGCATGCGCTTCGTGGAGTCGGCTTTCTGCGGCATCGAGGCGATGCTCAAGACCGGGGAAGAACAGCCCAGCTTTACAGCCCGCCTGGCCGAGCTCGATGGTCGCAAGGTAGCCATCGGCAAGGACTTCGACCAGGACACCGGTGAGCTCAAGACCAAAGCGCTGGTGCTCGACAGCGGCCTGGCACGGGCGCTGGCGTCCGAGCTCTCCGACGCGCCTTTTGCGGTCACCGAGGTCACCGAAAAGCCCTTCACCAACCGGCCTTACCCACCCTTCATGACCTCGACCCTGCAGCAGGAAGCGGGACGCAAGCTGCGCTTCAACGCCAGACGCACCATGCGGACGGCGCAGAGCCTGTATGAGAACGGCTACATCACCTACATGCGGACCGACTCCCTGACCCTTTCAAGCGAGGCATTGTCGGGCGCGCGCCACCAGGTGCGAGAGCTCTACGGCGCCGAGTACCTTCCGGACGACCCGCGGGTCTACCGCTCGAAGTCGAAGAGCGCCCAGGAGGCACACGAGGCGATCCGGCCCGCCGGAGAGCGCTTTCGCACCCCGGGCGAGCTGAAATCAAAGCTCGATGCCGACCAGATGAAGCTCTACGAGCTGATCTGGAAGCGCACCCTCGCGTCGCAGATGAAGGACGCCACCGGGGTCCACACCCAGGTCCGAATCCAGGCGCCCACCAACGACCAGGGCACCGCGACCTTCACCACCTCGGGCAAGGTCATCACCTTCGCCGGCTTCCTCCGCGCCTACGTTGCCGGATCGGATGACCCCGGGGCAGAGGTACCCGATAAGGAGAAGATCCTGCCCAAGCTGACCAGCGGTCAGCAGCTCACAGTCGAAGGTCTGGAGCCCACCAGCCACACAACCCAGCCGCCGGCACGCTACACCGAAGCGAGCCTGGTCAAGGAGCTCGAGGCGCGCGGCATCGGCCGGCCCTCGACC
>CAYPBC010000286.1:0-3791 GCA_964408845.1 uncultured Thermoanaerobaculia bacterium | reverse complement strand
CGAGGAAATGATGAGCGCCCGCAGCGACGTCGTCGACTGGGCTCTCGGGTGCTACCACGATCTCGACTTCGGGATCGCGCGGGAATGGCTCGGGGAGGAAGGCGGGCGTACAGCGGCGGGTTATCTGCCGGTGTACGCGCCACGCGAGATCATTCACGCGTGCGGCATGCTGCCGGTCGGAATTTACGGCGGCGGCGATCAGCTCGAGATCATCCGCGGCGATGCCTTCTACCAGAGCTACATCTGCCATTTGCCACGCTCGGTGGTGGAACTCGCCGAGTCGGGGCGCCTGGACTTCCTGTCGGCAATGCTCTTCCCATCGACCTGTGACGTGATTCGCAACCTCTCCGGGATGTGGCAGCTCCTGTATCCAGAGATGTACGTGCGCTACCTCGACCTCCCGCACCAGCGCAACACTGAGCTCGGCGGCGCCTTCTGGGAGCGCGAACTGCGCACCCTGCGCGACGATCTGGGAGAGGTCTCCGGCCGGCCGGCCACAGACGAGGACCTGAAGAGATCGATTGGTGTCTACCGCGAGGTGCGGCACCTGATTCTCGATTTGTACAGGGTCAGGCGGGAGGGGCCGTGGATCATCCCCACCGAGGAGCTCTATCTGCTGATGCGCGCGGCCGAGGTTGTGCCGCCTGAGGTCTTTCTCGAGCGGGGCCGGGCCTATCTCGAGGCGGCGCACGCCGAACCCGGCCGGCGGCGGGACAACAGCCGGGTGGTGATCGTCGGTGCCTTCTGCGAGCAGCCGCCATTGGGGTTGATCAAGACCATCGAGCGCGCCGGCTGCTACATCGTCGACGACGATTTCGTGCTCGGCAACCGGCTCCTCGAGCAGGATGTGCCGACCGACGGCGATCCGGTGCGCGCCCTAGCCGACACCTTCATCCGCCATGCCTCGAAAACGTCGGTCCTTTACGAGCCGGACCCCGAGGGCAAGCGCCATCTCATGAAGGAGCGGGTCGCGGCAGCCAAGGCCGACGGCGTGATCTTCGCCGCCGCAAGCTTCTGCGATCCCGCCCTCCTCGACCGGCCGATGCTGCGCGCCGGCGCCGAGGAGGACGGCATTCCGTGCATAGCCTTCAAGTACTCCGAGAACAGTGGCCAGTTCCAGCAGTTCCGCGAGCAGGCCGGCACCTTCTCGGACGCGATCAAGCTGTGGGGAGGCGTCTGATGTCGGCCGAACACGAGGCCCGCGTTCAGAAGGACCGGTCGATGGAGCTGCAGAAGGAGATGATCGCCAACCACTTCGAGCGTCTGGAGCGGGCGCCGAAGAGCGGCGAGCCGGTGATCTACACCTTCGTCCCCGGTAACCTCACCGAGCTCATCAGATCGTTCGACGCGCTGCCGGTGCTGCCCGAGATCAACGCGCTGCAATCGGGCATGCGCGGCAAGAGTAAGGACTACATCGCCGCCGCCGAGCGCGCCGGCCACTCCGAGGACGTCTGCACGTACGTCAAGTGCGACATCGGCATGCTCTTGTCGGGCAACATCGGTCCCACCGGCACCAAGCTTCCCGACCCTGACCTACTCCTGCTCTCCTACACCGGCTGTTACACCTTTATGAAGTGGTTCGAGCTGTTGCGCGAGGAGTACAACTGCCCGACGGTCTTCCTGCAGATTCCCTACCAGGGAGACGGACAACTTGCGCCTGAACACCGCGAGTACATCACCGACCAGATCCGGAGCGACTTGATCCCGGCGCTGGAGAAGGTGACCGGCCGAACCTACGACGAGGACAAGCTGCGCCACCACCTCGGGCTCGCCGCAGAGGCCGAGGACCACCTGGTGGCGGTGCTCGAATCGGCCAAGAACCGGCCGAGCCCGATCGACGCCTACTTCGGTGGGGTCTACTACGTTGGCCCGATCTTCTCTGCTTTTCGGGGCACCGAGGAGGGGGTTGAGTACTACAAAGAGCTGCACACCGAGGTCGAAGCACGGGTCGCGGCGGGTCGGGGCCCGATCACCCCGGACGGCCCCCTCGACGACCAGCGTTTCCGGCTGGTGGTGGAGGGCCCGCCCAATTGGACGAGCTTCCGCGAGTTCTGGCGGATGTTTGCCGAGGAGCACGCCGTGGTGGTCGCCTCCACCTATACCAAGGTGGGCGGGACCTACGACTTTGGCTTTCGCCACGATCCGGATGACCCTCTCGGCACCATGGCGGATTACTGCGGCGGCTGCTACACCAACCTCAACCTACCGAGCCGCATCGACATGCTGGTGAGCTACATCCGAGACTACGAAGCGGACGGCTTCCTCATCAACTCGGTCAAGTCGTGCAACTCCTTCTCGGCCGGCCAGCTCATGATGCTGCGCGAGGTCGAAAAACAAACCGGAATCCCGGGCGCCTTCATCGAGTCCGATCTCGTCGACCCGCGATACTTCTCGGCAGCCAACATCAAGAACCGCATCGAAAGCTACCTCCAGATGCTCTCTGCAAGGGCGGGAGCAGCGTGAGATGAGGTGCTCCGTCGGAATCGACCTCGGGTCCACCACGACCAAGGCGATCGTGCTCGATGAGAACGGCGCCATCCTCGGTCGCGGCATCACCAACTCACGCTCCAACTACGATCTGGCGGCGAAGGTGGCGCGTGAGGAGGCATTCATCACCGCCCGCTTCGGGCTGCTCCGCCAGAAAGTCGAGGAGGCGGCCGGGCCACAGCTCCTCGACCGCCTGCTCAAGGCGTTCCGCCTCAGCCAGATCCTCGCCCAGCTCGATCGCCTGCGCACAGAGGTCGCGGAAGATATCGATCGCACGGTCGCCGATCATCTTGCCGCACCGGCTCATGAAGCCGTGGCCGGGATCTTCGACGCCACCTTGGCCGAGGAGGAGGCGTGGTTCGCTGACGATGATCCGGCCCCTCGGTCCGATTTCTTTCGCGACGCGGCCGGCTCGGCCTACATGCGGCACGCGGAGGAGATCGCCGATCCCGACGGTGTCAGCTTTGACCTTTTGGTCGGCCTCTATGACAAGTGCATTATCCGGGTCGAGAACGAACCTCCGGAGCTCGGCTTCCGTCATCACATCACCGGCGCGCTTCAGCGCATCGGCGACCCCGCGGTGGTTACCGCGGCGGTGAAGGCGGCGCGCGACGCGGAACTCGAAGAGGTGGCGACCGTCGGCACCGGGTACGGCCGAGCGCGGCTGCCCTTTCCCAAGGAGCAGATCCGCTCCGAGATCCTCTGCCACGGCCTCGGCGCCCACACCCTCTTCCCGGGAACGCGCACCGTCCTCGACATCGGTGGCCAGGACACCAAGGCGATCCAGGTGGACGCCGACGGCATCGTCACCAGCTTCCAGATGAACGACCGCTGCGCCGCCGGCTGCGGCCGTTACCTGGGATATATTGCCGACGAGATGAACATCGGGCTGCACGAACTCGGACCCCTGGCCCAGACGAGCACCCGCTACGTCAAGATCAACTCGACCTGCACGGTCTTCGCCGGCGCCGAGCTGCGCGAGCGTTTGTCGCTGGGCGAAAACAGGGAAGACATCCTCGCCGGACTCCACCGCGCGATCATCCTGCGCGCTATGTCGCTGCTCGCGCGTTCGGGTGGTATCGATGAGGAGTTCACCTTCACCGGCGGCGTCGCACGTAACCCGGCCGCGGTCAAAGCCCTGCGTCAGCTCTGCCACGAGACCTATGGCGCCCGTACACTCAACATCTCACCCGACAGCATTTTCACCGGAGCGCTGGGGGCCGCGCTCTTTGCTCACCGGGAGGTGCAGGCATGACGATCACTGCCGGTATCGACGTGGGTTCGGGGGCGGTCAAGGCCGTGGT
>CAYPBC010000285.1:0-3801 GCA_964408845.1 uncultured Thermoanaerobaculia bacterium | reverse complement strand
GAATGAGGAATTAGGAATGGCGCCCACCCGCTCAAGTCGGGGAGGGGAGTTGAGCGATAATTCCTAATTCCTCATTCCTAATTCCTCATTCGCCACGGCGGGGTAGCCCGAGACCCGCTCGAACTTGATGCTCTCGCCGACGGTGATGTCATGCGCTACGGTTATTCCCGACGCCAGTTCGAGGACGGCTCGTGAAGGTTCGTCGGGGGTAAACCGGGGGCAGGGTTCGGCCGCACACGGCCGCGCATCGGCAACAATTTCGATCACCTCTCCCGCATCGTCGAGAAAGACGATGTCGAGGGGAACGAGGACGTTCATCATCCAGATCGTCGCGTATCGTTCCTCGCTCCATAGAAGGAGCATCCCACGATCAGTGGCCAGAGACGGCCGGAACATCAGACCGGTGGTGGTCTCCTCGGGGGTCGTGGCGAGCTCAAGCTCCACAGTGGCGCCGTCGGGGAGAATCGCCCGTGGCAGCTCGACCTCGAGGGGAAGTAGAGCAGCGCCGACATCGGCCGCGTTGGGCGCCGGTTGGGCGCACGCAACGACGAAAAGGGTGAGCATCGCGAGCCTCCACACTCCCGTCATCGCCAGGTTATGAAGACTGTTGGGGCGAAACCGCTTGCCGTCGTTCATTGGGCTCTCCGTGGCGATCATTCCTTCGTGTCGCGCATGAGTCCGAGCTTCTCCGCGTGATATCGAAAGGCCCGATATGACATGCGCAGGAGCTCCGACGCCTGCTTCTGGTGGCCGCCCGTGCGCTCCAGCGCCTGGCGCATCAGGGACTGACGCATGGTATCCAGATACTCATCGATGTCCAGTCCCTCCTCGGGCAATCCTGTGTGCTCGGTCTGAGATACGGCGGAGTCGCCACGGAGGTGCACGGGTAGGCTGCCTGACGAAATCATCTCCGTGGCCTCGAGGGCGACGGTGCGTTCGATCACGTTTTCGAGTTCCCGGGCGTTGCCCGGCCATGAGTAGGCCTGGAGCACACGCAGCGCATCGGGGGTCAGTCTCTTTTCGGGCAGGCCGAAGGTCTCGCACGTCTTCTCGACGAAGTGGCGCGCAAGCGCCGGCACATCCTCGACCCGCTGGCGGAGCGGCGGCAGGTGGAGGTGGAGCACGTTGAGCCGATAGTAGAGATCCTCGCGGAACTCACCGTCCTTCACGGCCTGCTCGAGATCGCGGTTGGTGGCAGCGAGGACCCGCGTCTTCACCTCGATCTCATGACTCGTCCCTACGGGGCGCACGTATCGTTCCTGGAGTACCCGCAGCAGCTTGACCTGCATCGGCGGTGTCAGCTCACCGACCTCATCGAGGAGGAGGGTCCCACCCTCGGCGTCGACGAACAGCCCCTTGTTGTCGCGCACGGCGCCGGTGAAGGCGCCGCGGACGTGGCCGAAAAGCTCGGACTCCAACAGCCCTTCGGGCAGGGCGCCGCAGTTGACGCTGAGAAACGGCCCGTTGGCATTGGCGGAAAATGCGTGGATGGCCTTGGCAAGGAGCTCCTTGCCGGTGCCGCTTTCGCCGGTGATAAAGACGGTGGACGGCGTTGCCGCAAGCTTCGGCACCATGTCCAAGATACGCCGGATGGCGGGGCTCGAACCGATGAAATCAGGAACATCCGGCCTTTCTTCCGGCTGGGCATTATCACCGACGAGCTTGGTCAGGATGAGCTTGAGGTCGTCCACGTTGAAGGGTTTCGATAGATACTCGGCGGCGCCCGCGCGCAACGCTTCGAGGGCGTGCTGCGGTGTCGTGTGAGCCGTGATGATGATGAAGGGGCTCTCCAACTGCCGATTCCGAGCTTCTCCCAGCACCTCGAGGCCGCTGCCGTCGGGCAGCTTGAGATCGCACATCACGAGATCGAAGGACTCGCCCGTAATCCGTTCGATGCCGCTGGCAACGGTATCGGCCGTCGTCACCTCATAGCCCTCCTGCTCGAGCAGGATCGTCAGGAACTCGCGAAGTGACTTTTCGTCGTCAACGACCAGGATATGGCCTCGGCTCATACCACCTCTCTCTCGGCCGGAAGCTCGACGGTTACAACCGTGCCCGCCCCCGGAGCGCTGTCGATTGCAATCGTGCCGCCGTGCTCGGCCACCGCAGCGTACACCACCGCCAAGCCGAGCCCGGTTCCGCCGGGACGGGTGGTGACGAAGGGCTCGAAGGCCTGCCGGCGCATTTCCTCGGTCATCCCGACACCGGTGTCACGCCAGCGCAGCACTACGTGGCCGTTTCTGCGCACGGCCGTGATTTCCAGTTCGCCACCGTCCGGCATGGCCTGCAGCGCGTTGCGGGAGAGGTTCCAGATGATCTGGCGAAGCAGGTGCTCCTCGGCCCGAAGGCTGAGATGTTGGGGAACGCTGAGCACCAGTCGGTGGTCATCGCGGTGCTCGTCGGAACGGCCGAGCAAATCGATGCAGTCGCGGAGCATGGCGCTGACGTCGCAGGGGCCCAGAGCGGTCTGCCGGGGTCGCGTGTACTCGAGAAAGCTGTCGAGAATTCCGGAGAGGCGGCGCGACTCGTCGACAAGGATTTGGAGCAGCCGCTGATTGTTTTCATCGAGCGTTCCGGCCGACTCCAGCACCTGCGCGGATCCTGAAATCGAAGCCAGCGGGTTCTTGATTTCGTGTGCCATCCGCGCTGCCATCTCGCCGACTGCCGCCATTCGTTCCTGCATCCGCTGGCGTTCAGCCTCCACCTTGATTTCGGACAGATCCTGAAATGTGACGATGAAGCCGACCACGATCTCGTGCTCGTCGGCGAGCGGGCCGATGGTCATGCCGATCCGCACGCCCGTGCTCACGAGTGATCCCTCGAGCCGCACTACGTTGCGGTCTCGCGCCCGCGTTTTCAAGAGCCCCCAACTCTGGTCTTCGAGCGGAATGACCTCGTCGAGGAGCAACCCCGTGACCGATTCCGCATCGACGATCTGGAGCACCCGGGCGCCGGCGGGATTCAAATGCAGGACCCTGCTCTCGAGATCGCAGGCGATGATCCCGGCGCCTACCGAGCGCACGACGTGGTCGGTCAGGGCGACGAACTGCTTGGTGCGCTCGGTTTCTTCCTGCAGTCGATAGTGGGCGCTGCGCAGCGATTCGCCGAGATACGACACCAGCATCGCCACCAGCAGAAATCCGACGATGTTTGTCAGCAGCTGGACGAGGACGCGCGACGCCGGCACCGCGAGCTGGATTCCCGTCAGGCTTTCCGGCACCGGCAGAATCTCGAACACCATCAGGTCGACGAGGAGCCCGTAGGCCACGGCGGAGAGGCCGGCGAAGATCAGCCCGCCGCCGCGCATCAACATGGCAGCGACGGCGATCACCGTCAGGTAGAGGAAAGAAAATGGCGAGTACAGCCCGCCGGTGAAGTAGACAATGCCGGTGATGACCGCGATATCGCCGACAAGCTGGATCCACGACTGGATGCGCGGCGAGACCTGGCGGGCGTAGAGAATGAGATACAGCAGCGACAGCCCGAAGCTGAAAAGGATGAGTCCGTAGTAGTTCCTTAGCGGCAGGATCTTCTGGCTGCTGACCTGAATCAGCAGGATGCCGAGGAAGAGGGTGGAAATGACCACCAAGCGGACGCCGATGAGCCAACGCAGCGCCTTGGCCGAAGGATAGGGAACCGGCGGCGTTGCGTTGTCGCGTCCCGTCCCCGCGGTCGTTTGCGACCGCTCGACCATCAGCCGATCTGGCTGATCAACGAGAACATCGGCAGATACATGGCGACGACGATGACGCCGATGACGACACCGAGAAATGCGATGATCATCGGCTCCATCAAGGCCAT
>CAYPBC010000284.1:0-3804 GCA_964408845.1 uncultured Thermoanaerobaculia bacterium | reverse complement strand
TACTGGCTCGCCATGACACCGGCCTGGCTCCTGATTCTCACCGTGCTACCGGTGATCTTTACCCTGCGGCGCTATTCCATCGACCGCGAACGCCAGCACGAGATCCGCCGTCTAATCGAGGAGCGGCGCCCAGCACCGCCGGCCGGGTAGGCCGACCGAAAGGAGAGCGCGCCGCCGTCGATGATGAGCTGATCCTGGACGATCTCATCGTGGTTGGCCTGATATGTGAGAGAGGGAAATTCCAAGCCCCAAGCCCCAAGCCCCAAGCCCTCTATCAGTGCCACCGAATGCCGATAAACTCCCGCAGCGGATAGTCCCGCGCCGGGCGCTCTGGGCGCCAATCAGCATTCCGGTAGGTGCCGAAGATCCGGTCCCAAAAGCTGACCCCGATGCCGAAGTTGTGGTGCCACATGTTCTCGCGGTGATGGAGATAGTGGATCGGGCTGCCGAGCCAAAAGGCCAGGTCCGGTTTTTCGTGCTGCACCTGGTGGGCGTAAGCCGCAAATGCGGCGTAGCCGATCGTGCCAAGTGCGAAACCCACCCCGGCGGGAACCGATACCAGAAATCCGGCCCAGACGATCAGCAAACCCGGCCGCGAGTAGTCGGTGAACTCGCCCCACCATCCCTGGCTCTCGAACCTGCGGTGATGTTTTGCGTGCCGGGGGCCCATGAACTTGCCCATGTGCATCAGGCGGTGGACGGTGTACTCAACAAAGGACCCCAGGAGCAGCCCGATGAGCAGGGCGGTGGTGCACTCGAAGGTTGGGTTGGACTGGATCATGGACTTGGTCGCATTTCGTTGTCCTCCGCGTGGGCCAGACGGCGAGATAGTAGCAGACAGGCTCTCCTGCGGCCGGGCCTCTTGATCGAAAGCCCCACTGGGCACAGCACCTCGCCACCCCCGCCACAAAACCCGGTGAGATATGCGGGCTACACCGTCTACAATCAGTCGGGGAAGATTTTCGGGGTAGGGAGATACGTTTATGTGGCTCGATCTCAATAAAGGAAATGTACTGATCACCGGTGCGTCGAGCGGCATCGGCCGGGCGTGCGCTGAGGCATTTGCGGCGCGCGGGTGCCGATTGCTGCTCGCAGCGCGTCGGGCAGAACGGCTCGAAGAACTGTCAGCTGACCTGCGGGAGCAGCATGGGACCGAGGTTCTGACCACGGTCCTCGACGTACGGGACCGCGAGGCCGTTAGTGAGTGGGTCGAGGGGCTGCCGGAGCGCTGGCAACAAATCGACATCCTGGTCAACAACGCCGGTTTGGCGCGAGGTCTGGCGCCTTTCCACGAGAGCGATGTGGCGGACTGGGAGGAGATGATCGACACCAACCTCAAGGGCCTTCTCTGGGTGACCCGGGCGGTATTGCCTGGGATGATCTCCCGTGGGCGCGGCCATGTGATCAACATTGGTTCGATTGCAGGCCACGAGGTCTACCCGGGCGGCAGCGTTTACTGCGCCACCAAGCACGCGGTGGCGGCGCTCAACCGCGCCCTCGCCATCGACACCCTGGGCACCGGGGTCCGGGTCTCCTCGGTTGACCCGGGGATGGTCGAAACCGAATTCTCGTTAGTGCGGTTCCACGGTGACACTGAACGTGCAGAAAGCGTGTACGACGGCATCGAAGCCCTGCGGGGCGAGGACGTCGCGGAGGCAGTGGTCTTTTGCGCCACCCGTCCGCAACACGCCACCGTCCGCGAGATGATCCTCATGCCGACCGCTCAGGCAGCGGCGGTCCACATCAACCGGGCGGATTGAGCACCGTGCGGCGCGCGCTGCTGATGGCCTCGGGCGCCAACCGCGGCGCCTACTACGCCGGTTTTCTGTTGCCGCTGCAGGAGGCTGGCATCGAGTTCGAGCTGCTGGCCGGGGTGTCGGCGGGCGGCATCGCCGCGGCGTGGTTTGCGGCCGGCGATTCCGAGGCGCTGATTGACTCGTGGCGCCAGGCCGACGCCTGGCGAGTCGCCCCCCACCCGTGGCTGTCAGTGGGACGACGGCGCACCGTCGATCATCTGGTCAGTAACATCACTCTCAAGACCATGGATGTGCGCGCAGCGCGAACCGCGGACGCCGAGGTGGTGGTGGCCGCTTCAAGGGTCGTCGGGCCCGGTTTCCCGTTGCCGATGATGGAGCCGAACTACTTTTCGAACCGGGAGGCCGCGAACGACGAGGAGTTCGGTCTGATGCTCCGCGCCACCGGCTTCGTGCCGTGGATCAACGGTCTGCGAGGGACGGTCGCGATCGATGGTCATCAATACCTCGACGGAGGACTCGTCCACCGCGTACCCTTCGAAATGATCCCGGAAGACCGGTACGACGAGCTGTGGATCGCGGCGTGCTCGCCGAACGGTCTGCGTGAGCTGCACGGAGCGATTGACAGGAGCAGTCGCTCGGAGCGCCTGGTGGTTGTGACACCGAGCCGCCCCCTGCCGGTGAACCGCTGGACCATGGAGTGGTCGAAAATCAGCCAAGCCATCGAGCTCGGCCGCCGGGACATGGTGGCGGCCATCGATGTGGCGCGTTCCCATGACGGCCCGGTATTCATTGGCACGACGGCCACCTCCAGCTGACCCTGACGAAACAATTCGGGTGGGGAAGACGAATCGAGAATCAATCGATGGAGCTCCGAAGGAGCGATACATTCTTAGCCTGGGGCGTGAGCCCCAGGAATCGAGATGGGGCAAAAGGATGCCAGCCCTGGAGGGGCGGCAGACCTCTGTCCGCGGCGTGAGCCCCTGACATGGACGGCTTTTTGTCTGTCGCCGCTTCGCGGCTCGGTTTTCTTTTGACGGGCCAAATCCTGGGGCTCACGCCCCAGGCTATATATCTGTCGCCGCTTCGCGGCTCCTTTCCGGCTGAAGTCTGCTGACCTCATCAGCGTCGATCTGCGTGGCCTGCAGCTTTCCTTTGGATGATTGATTGGGCGGATCAAGCATCCAGCATCCAGCATCGACCGCTGCTACAATCTTGGCATGAAGCTCCAAACACAATCGATCGTTGCAAACAGGGACGTCGAAGGTCCCCATTCCATCACCAGCCTCAACCCCGCGACCGAGGAGGAGATCGCCACGGTCTCGGCCCTCGATCAGGCCGGAGCCGCCGAGGCGGTCAAGGCTGCGAAGGATGCCTTCCCGGAGTGGTCGAACACCCCGGTGGACGAGCGGCAGAAGATCCTCGCCCGCTGGCTCGAGATCATGCTCGACGAGGCCGAGGAGCTCGCGCGCCTGGTGTCCGCGGAGGGTGGTAAACCGATCGGCGAGGCGCGGTTGGTAGATGTCTTCCCCGGGCTCGAATCGCTTTCGTACTACTCGCAACGTCTCCCGGAGATGCTCGCCTTCAGGCCCGTGAAACCGAATCAGGTCCTGTTCGCCCATTGGCAGGCGGGTTACCGTTTCGACCCGTTGGGCGTCTTTGCAGTGATCACTCCGTGGAACTATCCGGTGACCATCCCGATGGGTGAGATCGTCCCGGCCGTCGGCGCCGGAAACACGGTTGTCTTCAAACCGGCGTCGGCGACGGTTCTCATCGGTCTCGCGCTCGGCGACATGGCGCGGCGTGCTGGAATGCCGTCCGGAGTGCTCAACACCGTCGCTCTGCCCGGTTCGGCGACGGACGCTCTCCTTGACCACCCGGACGTCACCAAGGTGTTCTTCACCGGTTCGGTACCGGTTGGGCGCCACGTCGCACTGCGCTGCGCGGAGCGCATCGCTCCCGTCCAGCTCGAGCTCGGCGGCAAGGATGCGGCGGTGGTGGCGGCCGACGCCGATATCGAGCGCACCGCGCGCGGCCTCGTGTGGGCGGC
>CAYPBC010000283.1:1544-3814 GCA_964408845.1 uncultured Thermoanaerobaculia bacterium | reverse complement strand
TCATGTCGGGATGCCAGGCACCTCCGGTGAGCCTGGGTCGTTTCCAAACGCGCTTCCGAAATTCCTAATTCCTAATTCCTAATTCCTAATCTACTTGTTGACCATATGCACGGCCTGCCCGAGCGCGCCCTCTACCGCTTCCAAGAAGGCCTCGGACATCGTCGGGTGGGGGTGGATGGTGAGCGCCACGTCCTCGAGGAAGGCGCCCATCTCCAGGGCCAGCGTGGCCTCGCCGATGAACTCACTCACCCCGCGGCCGACGGCGATGACTCCGAGGAGTTGCTTGGTGTCAGCGTCGGCTACGACCTTCACGAACCCGTCGGTTGCATTCAGCGACATGGCGCGGCCGGAGGCCTTGTAGGGGAAGGCGCCGGTGACCACGTTGTGACCCTGCTCCTTGGCTTCCTCCTCGCCGAGCCCGACCCACGCAACCTCGGGGTCGGTGTAGATCACCGCCGGCACGACGTTGTCGAAGGCTGCAGGCTCGCCCACGATCACCTCCGCCGCCACCTTGGCCTCCTGGTACGCCTTGTGGGCAAGCAGCACGCCGCCCGCCACATCACCGATGGCGTAGATTCCGGGCGCCGATGCCTGCATGCGATCGTTGACCGTGATGAAACCCTTGTCGTCGGTTTGAACGCCGGCCGCCTCGAGACCCAACCCATTCGAGTTGGGGACCCTGCCGACCGTCACCAACACCACGTCGGCCTCGAGCCGAAGCTCGTCGTCCTTCGGACCGCGGGCAATCACCACGGATGGGTTGCCGGCCTCGAAGGACTCCGCGCGGTGGCTGAGGAAGAGCTTGACGCCGAGCTTCTTGAGCTGGCGGGTCAGGGCCTTGCCGACCTCGGGGTCGAGGTCGGGCGTCACCGTGGGCAGAAACTCGACGATCGACACCTGCGAGCCAAGCTTGGCGTAGACGCTGCCGAGCTCGAGCCCGATGTAGCCGGCGCCGATGATCACAAGACGCTCGGGAACCGCCTGCAACGAAAGGGCCTCGGTCGAGCTGATGACCCTCTCGCCGTCGTAGGGAAAGCCCGAGAGTTCCATCGGCCGAGAGCCGGTGGCGATCACCGCCTGCTCGAACTCGATCTCGATGCGGCCGTCGTCCGACGACACCGCGAGCGACCGATCCGACACGAACTCGGCCGTGCCGTGAAACACCTCGACACCGTTCTTCCCGCAAAGGTAGGCGACCCCCGAGGTCAACCGTTCGACGATGCCACCCTTCCACTCGACCATTTTCGGCATATCGATGTCCAGGCCGGTCACCGTCAATCCCATGTCCTCGGCGCCCAACACCTCGTGTGCGAGGTCGGCGGCGTGGATCAGCGCCTTCGACGGGATGCAGCCAACGTTGAGGCAGACGCCGCCGAGACGCGGCCCTTTCTCGACCAGAATGACGTCCTTGCCGAGTTGAGCGAGCCGGATTGCGGCCACATAGCCGCCCGGACCGGCGCCGATCACCACCACCTGACACCCACGGGAAACCGATCCGACAACCATCACAACCTCGCTATCAGCAGCATTGGTTCGGACACAAGCTGCACCATGTCGCTCATGAATCTCGCGCCCTCGGCGCCATCGATGTACCGGTGATCGAAGGAAACGCTGAGATACATCATCTTGCGGATGACGATCTCTCCGTTCACCACCTCCGGCCGCTCCTTGATCGCGTGCAGCCCGACGATTGCAAGCTCGGGTACGTTGATGATCGGGGTTGCAAAGATCCCGCCCAGCGGCCCGATGTTGGTGATCGTGCAGCTTCCGCCCTTGAGCTCATCGAGCCCGAGCTGCCGCGATCGGGCGCGCTCGGCCTTGTCCGCCACCTCGGCCGCCAGCTCCACCAGGTCCTTGCGGTCGGCGTTGCGGATCACCGGCACGATGAGACCCTCGGGCGTGTCGACCGCGACGCCGATGTTGAAGTACTTCTTGTATATGATCTCCCCGCGCTCCTCGTCGACCGAGGCGTTGAAGATCGGGTGCTTCTGCAGCGTCGCAACCAGCGCCTTGACAAAGAGCGGCAACAGGGTGAAGCGAACCCCCGTCCGCGCCTCGATCACGGGTTTGGCGCGACGGTAATGGGCAAGGAGATCGGTGACATCCGCCTCGTCAACGTGGGTGACGTGGGCCGCAGTGTGCACCGCAGTCCGCATGGCGCGGGCGATGGTCTTCCGGAGATGGGTGATCGGCACTCTCTCCACTTCACCGTCGATGGTGGCCGTGACCGTGCCCACGGGGGCCACCTGAGGTGCAGGCGCTGCCGGCGC
>CAYPBC010000283.1:0-1444 GCA_964408845.1 uncultured Thermoanaerobaculia bacterium | reverse complement strand
GCCGCGGCATGCAGTCGGAGCACGGTCCCGGCGTGAGGCGACGGCAGTTCGACCACCGCCTTGTCGGTCTCCACCTTGACCAGGGCCTGATCCTCGGCGACGGTGTCACCCTCGGCGACGAGCCACTCGACGACCCGCCCCTCGTGGATGCCCTCACCGACATCTGGAAAGTTGAATACGAACGCCATCATGCACCCTTTCTATTCGCCGTCTCAGAACGCGAGCACCTTCTCCGCCGCCTTGACGATTCGCTCGCGCGACGGGAGGTAGAGCTTTTCGCTGTGCGAGAGAGGGAATACCACGTCGAAACCGGCCACCCGCTGCACCGGCGCCTCGAGCTGGAGTAGCGCGTGCTCGTGGATCTGGGCCGAGATCTCGGCGCCAAAGCCCCCGGTGAGCGGGGCTTCGTGCACCACCACCGCACGACCGGTCTTGACCACGCTCGAGATCATGGTCTCGCGATCGAGCGGGTTCAAGGTCCGCAAATCCACCACCTCGGCGCCGATCTCCTCGCGAGCCAGCACCTCCGCGGCGTCGAGACATACCCGCACCATCGCGCCCCATGCGATCAGGGTGACATCTTCTCCCTCGCGCGCCACCACCGCCCGGCCCAGCGGCACCGTGTAGTTCTCGGCCGGCACGGCCTCGCGGAAGGCGCGATAGATGCGCTTGGGCTCCATGAAGAGCACCGGGTCGTCGTCGCGGATCGCCGACACCAGGAGGCCCTTGGCGTCGTATGGGTTTGACGGCACGACCACCTTGAAACCCGGTGTGTTGAGGAACAATGCCTCGTAACTCTCCGAGTGGTGTTCGGGTGGGTGGATGCCACCGCCATATGGCATCCGAACCACCATCGGGCAACTCAGACGTCCTCGGGTGCGGTTGCGCATGCGGGCGGCATGGGCGAAGAGCTGGTTGATGGCCGGATAAACGAAACCCATGAACTGGATCTCGGCGATGGGCCGAAAACCGGTCGCGGCGAGGCCCACCGACATGCCGATGATCGAGCTTTCGGCGAGCGGCGTGTCAATGACCCGGTCGGCGCCGAAGCGCTCGATGAGACCGTCGGTGGCGCGGAAGACTCCGCCGTCCACACCGACATCTTCACCGAGCACGATCACCCGCTCGTCCCGCTCCATCTCCCCGAGCATGGCGTCGCGCACCGCCTGCGCGATGGTCTGCCTCTCGGCCGCCACTTCCGGCACCGCGTGCAGCGCCTGCCCCTCGGCGCCCGTCGCGCTCATGATTGCACCTCCTCGACCAGCTCTCCCATCTGCTCGGCCACATGGGGCGGCATCGCCGCATACATCGAGGTGAAGATTTCTTCAGGCGCCTGGGGGGGCATCTCCTCGAGCACCTTGACCTGGGCGTCGACCCAGTCGTGCGCCTCCTCGCGGAGAACCGTCTCCTGGTCGTCATCCCACAAACCCTGGTGCTCCATAAA
>CAYPBC010000282.1:0-3815 GCA_964408845.1 uncultured Thermoanaerobaculia bacterium | reverse complement strand
GGAGACGGAGACGGGCGTGGACGCGGGTGCTACCCTATGGCGCATGGCGAATCGTGCCGTCCGCGTGGGCGTATCCCTTGTGCTGATGATCGTGCTGCTGGCGATCTTCCTGTGGAACGTCGACTTCGCAGAGGTCGGCCAGGCTCTCGCCTCGGCCAACGGGTTCCTCCTCACGGCAGCGAGCCTGGTCGCCCTTCTGGCCTACTTTCTCCGCGCCCTGCGCTGGAAGTTCATTCTCCTGCCGGTCGGCCGGGTGCGCTTTTCCAGCGTCCTGATCACCACCGCCGTGGGCTATGCGGCTCTCTCCCTGTTGCCGGCGCGAATGGGTGATCTCATCCGTCCCATCCTCCTGGCCCGGCGAGAAAAAATCCCGGTGTCGGCCAGCCTCGCATCCATCTTGACGGAGCGCGTCTTCGATCTGTGGACTGTGGTGTTCTTCTTTCTCATCTTCATCGTCTGGCCGCCGAGGATGCCGGACCTCGATGAGGGGGCGCGCCACAGCCTCGATGTGCTTGCGCTGAGCGGCTATGTGGTCGGCGGCGGGCTGGTGGTCGGCACGCTGATACTCCTCGGCCTCTTCAAGTACCAGGACCGCATGGTCGAGATCCTCACCCGTCCGGTGGGGTGGCTCAAGGAAAGTTGGAAGCAGCCGTTCGCGAACTTTTTCAATCACTTTCTGGACGGGTTGCGCGTCCTCCAACGTCCTCGAGACCTCGTGATAACCCTCGCCTCATCGATCGTCATGTGGTACGTCATCTGTTGGCAGGTTCGCCTGACCCTGCTCGCTTTCGACGTCGATCTGCCGCTCAGGGCGGCCTATCTGATTGTCACCATGGCCGTGATCGGGCTCGCGCTACCCACCCCTGGCGGCGTCGGAGGCTTTCACAAGGCCACCCAGGTCGGGATGACCATGTTCTTCGGCATCGGGCTCAACAAAGCCACCGGAATCGCCATCGCCTACCACGCGATCTGCTTCGTTCCCATCACCATCATCGGACTCCTGTGTCTGCCCCTCCTGGGGGTCAACCTGCGCGAGGTTGAGGGCATGTCAGCGGAGGTGGAAAAGGAATGAACTGCCCGTTCTGCTCTCATCCGGACAACCGGGTCGTGGATTCGCGCGATATTCGTTCGGGCGTAGAGATCAGACGCCGCCGCGAGTGCGCTGAGTGCGGGCAGCGTTTCACGACGTATGAGAGGGTCGATGAGCTGCCGACAACCGTTGTCAAGCGTGACGGACGCCGCGAGACCTTCGATCGCGAAAAGCTCCTCAACGGCCTTCTCCGCGCGTGCGAAAAGCGGCCTGTTCCGCGCCGCGATCTGGTGGCCGTGGTCGATTCGGTGGAGTCCGCTCTTGCGGCGCGCGAGGTACGCGAGATGTCCACCGAGGAGATCGGAAATCTCGTCATCGAGGAGCTTCGACGTCTCGACCAGGTCGCCTACGTACGATTTGCAAGCGTCTACCGGCGCTTCGAAGACGTGACTCAGTTCATGGACGAGCTCAAGACCCTGCTGACTCAGCACGACGACTGAAGGCCAAGATGAGCGATTCTCATCCGCAGAACCACTCATCCTAGGTGAAAAGGACCATTACGCATGGCAGACTCTCCCGAAATCCTCAACGAGTTCGAAGCGTTGGAAACCATCGCCATCCCCGACGTCCTGCCGGTCATGGCCCTCAAAGACGCCGTGCTCTTCCCCTTCGTCATCATCCCGCTGACCATCGGGCGGGAGATCTCGATGCGAGCGGTCGATGAAGCGCTTGCCGGTAATCGCCTGATCCTGCTGCTCACGCAGCGAAATCCGCAGGATGAGACGCCGACCCCCGAGGAGCTCTACCAAACCGGCTGCGTCGCTCACGTGATGCGAATGCTCAAGCTTCCCGACGGAACGGTCCGAATACTGATCCAGGGGTTGTCACGTGCGAGGGTGGATTACTTCACGCACACCGAACCGTATCTCGAGGCACGATTGACCCGCATCGAGGAGCCGTCACCAGGCCCCTCCGAGCTCGAATCGAAGGCGTTTGTCCGCTCGATACGCCAGGGCCTCGAGCGGGTCAGCACCATGGGCAAACAGATTTCGCCTGAGGTGATTCTCATCACTTCCAGCCTCGAGGATCCGCTGCGGTTGGCCGATCTCGCGGCATCGAATCTCGGGCTTGACGTCGCCGACGCCCAGGGGGTGCTCGAGACGATCGAAGCCCTGCCGCGGCTGCGCCGTGTCCATGAGTTGCTCGAGCGCGAACTCGCATTGGCCGAGATGCAGCAGCAGATATCGTCCCAGGTGAGAGGAGAGATCGATCGCAACCAGCGCGAGTTCTTTCTGCGGCAACAGCTACGCACCATTCAGCAGGAACTAGGCGAGGTGGACGACGTCGAGCGGGAGATGGCCGACTACCGCGAGAAGGCGGTAGCCATCGGCCTCCCGGAGGAGGCACGCGAGGCCGTCGACCGGCAGCTGCGGCGTCTCGGGACCATGCATCCGGAGAGCGCCGAGTCCTCGGTGGTACGCACCTGGCTCGACTGGATGACCTCGCTCCCGTGGTCCAATTTGAGCGAGGACAACCTCGACATCGGAGCTGCGCGAACTATCCTCGACGAGGATCACTACAACCTCGAGAAGGTCAAGGAGAGGATTCTCGAGTTCCTCGCAGTGCGGCAGCTCCGTCCCGAAAGCAAGGGTCCCATCCTGTGTTTCGTCGGTCCGCCGGGGGTCGGGAAGACCTCGCTCGGCCGCTCGATCGCGCGCGCCCTCGGGCGGGAGTTTGTTCGCTCGTCGCTGGGTGGAGTGCGTGACGAGGCGGAGATCCGCGGCCACCGTAGGACCTACGTCGGCGCCCTGCCGGGGCGCATCATCCAGGGATTGTCGCAAGCCGGCACGTCGAACCCGGTCTTCATGTTCGATGAGGTCGACAAGCTTGGCGCCGACGTCCGGGGCGATCCGTCGTCCGCCCTGCTCGAGGTTCTGGACCCTGAGCAGAACGACTCCTTCCGTGATCACTACCTGGGAGTCGTCTACGACCTCTCGAAGGTGCTCTTCATCGCCACCGGCAACGTCACGGAGACGATCCAGCCCGCCTTCCTCGACCGTATGGAGGTGATCCGCCTCTCCGGCTACACCGAAGAGGAGAAGCTCGAGATCGCTCGCCGCCACCTCATCCCGCGCCAGATCGAGGAGACCGGGCTCACCGACCATGGCCTGGGGTTCACCACCTCGTCCCTGCAGCGGCTGATCTCCGGCCACACCCGCGAGGCGGGTCTTCGCAACCTCGAACGCGAGATCTCGTCGGTATGCCGCAAGGTGGCGGTGCAGGTGGCCGAAAAAAAGCCCGCCGCCCATCGCATCACACCGGCAACCGTGGAACGCCTCCTCGGTCCGCCCAGATTTCTCTCCGACCACCCTCTCGAGACCGACCGTATCGGCGTCGCCACCGGGCTCGCCTACACCCCGGTCGGCGGCGACGTGCTGTTGGTCGAGGCGATCCCCCTCACCGGCAAGGGCGATCTCGAGCTCACCGGATCGCTGGGCGACGTGATGAAGGAATCCGCGGCCGCCGCCCTGTCGCTGGCCAGGGCGCGTTCATCGGAGCTCGGGATTGATCCCGACTGGTTCAAAACTCACGCGCTGCATGTGCACGTTCCGGCAGGAGGGGTTCCCAAGGACGGTCCCTCGGCCGGCGCCACAATTCTGTCGGCGATCGTTTCGGTGGTTTCCAACCGTCCGTTGCGCCACGACCTCGCGATGACCGGCGAGATCACCCTGCGCGGCGATGTGCTGCCGGTTGGTGGGGTCAAGGAGAAGGTCCTCGCCGCCCT
>CAYPBC010000281.1:0-3816 GCA_964408845.1 uncultured Thermoanaerobaculia bacterium | reverse complement strand
GCAACGCAGTGCAGTCGTTCACGGTTGCCGACCAGTTCCGGCAGGATCTCGGCGTTCCGACCTGGGTCACCGGGTTGATCCTAGCCTCGTTGGTGGCGCTCGTGATCCTCGGCGGCATCCGCCGGATCGGGCGTGTGACATCGAAGCTGGTGCCGTTCATGGCTGTGCTGTACGTGGGCGCGAGCATGGTTGTGCTGCTCCTCCACATCGACCAGGTGCCGGCCACCCTGGCCCTGATCTTCACGTCGGCGTTCCAGCCGGCCGCCCAGATCGGCGGCTTCGCCGGCGGCACCTTCATCTTCATGCTGACTTGGGGGGTCAAACGAGGGCTCTTCTCCAACGAGTCCGGCCAGGGCTCGGCGCCAATCGCACACGCGGCGGCGAAGACCGACGAGCCGATTCGTGAGGGCGTGGTGGCGATGCTCGGACCCTTCATCGACACACTCCTCATCTGTACCATGACAGGTCTGGTCATCCTGATCTCGGGTGTCTGGCACGACAAGCAGCCGCAGCAGCTCGTGGTCAACAAGCAGTCGGCGATCGAGGCGGTCGTCGGTGACCCAACGCTTTCGGTACAGGTCAACGGCGTCCTGCAAACGGAAGACCTCGCGCGGGGGAGGTACCAGGTGCGAGCGGGCCGATTGGAGGGCCTGACGCTGCTCCGCAACGATTCGACAGTCGACGACCCCTCGCTCTTGATGACCTCGGATGCGGTAATGCTGCGCGATCTGCAGCCGTTTGACGGCATCCTCGAGTTCGACGATCAGGCGCCGGGCGTGTTGGCGAGTGCAATGGCTCTGGGCACGGATGGCATACCGGTCGACGGCGTATTGGTGATGCAGGGGCGGGCGATGCAGAACGGCTCGCCGCTCACCGCGTGGGCTTTCCAAAGGGGTCTCGGTGGTTTGGCCCTCGGCAACGGTCACCTGGTGGTGACGATGGCGGTCTTTTTCTTTGGGCTTTCCACAGCCATCAGCTGGTCGTACTACGGCGACCGCTCCATCCTTTACCTGGCGGGCCCGCGCTGGGTCATACCCTACCGGGTCGTCTTCTGCATCGCCAACTTCCTTGGCGCCGTTTACTCGCTCGAGCTGGTGTGGGCCTTTGGCGACATGGCCCTTGGATTGATGACGATTCCAAACCTGATCTCGATCCTCCTCCTCACCGGCCTCGTCAAGGGCTGGACCAGGGAGTACGTAAAAGAGGGCAAGCTCGAACCGCCGAGGGGCTGATCCAAAAACATTCGGCAACTCAATCTCGACGCGAGGCGGGCTCGAACCGGTTTCAAGCTCACTCCAGTCTCGCGGTGGGTTGGTCGAGACCTTCATTTCGTGTTGTTCCCAGGTGCTGGGAAATACCGCATTGTGCGAATATCGCACACTCTTGGTCTGAATACGGTTTGAGAAGGCATCTGCTGCACCCCGCATTTCGCACATTCACGGCCGCCCGAAACTCCGGATTCTGCAACTGATTCACATTCACAATGTCTATCGAATTTGAGAATCGAGAGATTTTTCAGTGATCTTGTTGACAACCTGGAAATGTCCCTCGTAGGGTGAGTGGGTCAACAAGTCGGATCGCGTTTTTTTATGACGATTTTTATCAAAGGAGGCCAACATGGGTCGGAGGGATGACAGATTAGGTGCGCCCATCGGTTCCCCTCGAGAAGAGGGTGTGGACCGAAGGGACTTTGTCAAGGTCTGCGCGATGGCCGCTGCCGCCGTCGGTCTCCCCGCGAGTGCGGGGTTGAAGATGGCGGAGGCTGCTGCGGCAGGCCTCAAACCGTCGGTGATCTGGCTCCACTTCCAGGAGTGTACAGGGTGCACGGAGTCGCTGCTCCGCACCTCGCACCCCGGTCTGGCGGAGCTGATCCTCGACCTTGTCTCGTTGGATTATCACGAGACGCTCTTTGCCGCTGCGGGCTACCAGATCGAGGAGGCCCTGGAGCAGGCGATGGCCGCGCACGAGGGGAAGTTCATCTGCGTGGTGGAGGGCGCCATCCCGACCAAGGACGGCGGCATCTACTGCAAGATCGCCGGCCGAACCGCAATGGACATCCTGCACGAGGTCGGCTCGAGGGCCGGGGCGGTCATCGCGATCGGCTCCTGCGCCTCATGGGGCGGGATTCCATCGGCGGATCCGAACCCGACCGGCGCGGTCGGCGCGCCGGAAATTCTCGAGGGCATTCCCGTGGTTACGCTTCCCGGCTGCCCGGCCAACCCGTACAACTTCCTTGGAACAGCGCTGCAGTACGCGACATTCGGCACCCTGCCGGCGCTTGACGACAAGAACCGCCCGCTCTTCGCCTACGGGCGCACCATCCACGAGCACTGCCCACGGCGTGCTCATTTCGACGCCGGAAGGTTCGTACGCCAGTACGGTGACGAGGGCCACCGGCTCGGGTGGTGCCTCTTCGCGATGGGCTGCAAGGGTCCGGAGACCCACGCCAACTGCTCGGTCATGGATTTCGGTGAGATTCCGGACTGTTGGCCGATCGGCATCGGCCATCCGTGTTTCGGCTGCACCGAAAAGGGAGTCGGCTTTCACAAACCGATGCACCAGGAAGCGGCGCTGCCGGAGAACGCGGTTCCGCCGATCTTCCCCGACCATCGCTCGAGTGCCAGCGCCGCCGCGGCCGGCGTCGCCGGTCTGGTCGGCGGGGCGGTTATCGGCGCCGGTTTGATGGCGTCGAAGAAGCTCGCAGAAGGAGGGAGCGGGGAGGAGTCGTCATGACCATGGATCGACGAACGCTGTTGAAAGGAGCCGCCGCGGCGGGCGCCGGCGCTGCGGTCTCGGCCGCGACAACGGTCGAGGCCTCTACGGTGCGGCCCACCGCGCCGCCGGATGCGGTGGGTATGCTCTACGATGCAACCCGCTGCATCGGCTGCCGGGCGTGTGTGACGGCCTGCAAGACCGCCAACGACATGCCGGGCAATCTCTACGACCCGCCCAACGATCTCGATGGGCAGACCAAAAACATCATCAAGCTTTATGAGGAGGACGACGAAAAATCCTACATGAAGCAGCAGTGCATGCATTGCATCGACCCCGGTTGCGTGAATGCATGCATGATCGGCGCCTTCAAAAAGCGCGAGTTCGGCATCATCACCTGGGATATCGACCGATGCATCGGTTGTCGCTACTGCCAGGTGGCGTGCCCGTATAATATTCCGAAGTTCCAATGGGACACTCCAATTCCCAAGATCGTCAAGTGCGAGCTGTGCACCCACATCATCACGGATCCGGAGACCGGAGGCCTGCGCGAAGGGGCGTTGCCCGGCTGCTGCCAGGCCTGTCCCAAGGAGGCGGTGATCTTCGGGAAGTATGACGATCTGCTGGCGGATGCCAGACAGCGCGTCGCCGATCACCCGGAACGGTATTTCCCGGCGGGTGCTCCGCAGATCTTCGGCGACACCGAGGGTGGCGGTACGCAAGTCCTCTATCTCGCCGGTGTCGACTTCGAGAAACTCGGCCTCCCGGCCCTCGGCGACGATGGTGTCGGAGTTCAGTCCCGTGCGATTCAGCATGGTATCTACCGGGGCTTCATCGCTCCGGTGGCGCTGTACGGCATCCTCGGCGCGGTCCTGTGGCGCAACCGCCGTGCGGACAAAAAGGAGGGGTCCGATGAGTGATCACTCCGCTCAACCCGTTGGCGGCCCGATTATTTTCAACCGTTTCACCAGGTTCCTGGTGATCTTCCTCGGACTTTGGGTCCTGATCCTCGCCTATCGATTCGCGACCGGAATCGGTACGGTGTCGGGTCTCACGGACGGCTATCCGTGGGGCATCTGGATCGCCTTCGACGTGGTCACCGGC
>CAYPBC010000280.1:0-3823 GCA_964408845.1 uncultured Thermoanaerobaculia bacterium | reverse complement strand
CGCAGACACCACACACGAAGAGAGCGATCGCGAGCACGGCGGTCAGCTTCCGAATATCCATCCCCGTATCTTGGCGGCTGTCTCCTCTCCTTGTCAATACACCGATCCTCGACGATCCGCACCATCGTGCGCAAAGGAACACCCGCGGTGGGCAGATCGCGGACCCCGCCGAAATCTGAAAGCGTCACGTTGCGAGCGCGGCGAATGCCCAACCGCGACGTGTCACGGCGTAGTGCGATGCACGAAGCCGCGAAGCGGCGGCATATTCATAGCCTGGGGCGTGAGCCATTGAAAAAAGGCAGGCTGCCCTTCAGTCAAGCCGCGAAGCGGCGACAGATTCATAGCCTGGGGCGTGAGCCCCAGGAAGAGAAACGCTCAATACAGTCGAGCCCGGAACGGGCGACAGACCTGCACGTATGTCTGTCGCCGCTTCGCGGCTGGTTCTATTCGGTATCCCGCTTCCTGGGGCTCACGCCCCAGGCTAAATATCTGTCGCGCCTTCGGCGCTGACGCGGGCGAACGCGAAGCCCGAGATTCGTAGGAGATGCGGGCTGGCCATCGGTGTTGCAGTGTCTCACTGTCTCATCGATTCTATGAGACGGTGTCCGGGCCCAAATATCTCCAATGTTTCGATTGGAAATCTCTACATATCAATAGTTTACGGTTGATACGAAAAATCAATCTCTTGTTGTAGCGGCTGAATACGTGTCTCAGCATCTCGTGGCGCCCGATCATTCCCAACACACGCCCGAGCCACTCAAACCTCTGCCAAGACGCGACTTCAGCCCCAAGACACATTCTTGGCACGGTTTCTGCAAATGCCATTGGCCTCCTTCCTTTCTCGCGTCGGTTCGTGCTCCGGGTTTGTCCCGGGGCACTGGACCGTCGGGTGGATCGAACAATGGTCGGGAAGTGGAATAGAGATCAATGACGATCCGAGCGAAGCTGGCGGCGGTTCTCTTCCTGCTGATTGCAGTTGTGCAATTCGCGGGCGTTGGAGCCGTGGCGAACAGCAGCCCGGATCAGGCATCGGCGGAGTACTACTGCTGTTGTCCGGGCGAGTGTCATTGCACCGCCGACTGCTGCAATCACGCGCCGACCATCGCGGATGACAGCGAGCCCTCAGGCCCGAGAATCGGCGCCGGGACGCCGATCCTCGAGGCGCCCCGGGGTTGCGGCGTGTGGACAAGCACCCTCAGCCGGTCGCCGGACTCACCCAAAGCACTGGCCGCGGCCCCGCACCGGTGGGCTCCCGTACAGCCGGACCAGTCGATCCGGCGTCTGTCGGATGCCGCCTTCATCGTTTCCTCCCGAGGGGTCCTCAGACCGTCGGCCCCGCGCGCGCCCCCCATGTCTGTGGAAGTCGCCTGACCAACACAGACCACCGTCCACATTGATGGACAGACCGGGGGAAAATGATGATACGCCTGAGTCTGGAACGATTTTCGGCAGCTCTTGTGCTGCTTCTATGTTCAACCTTGTGCACCACGGCGGCAGCCGCGGAGACTGGATCAATGGTCGGCACCGTTCGCGGGCCCGGCGGGGTCGGGCTGCCCGGCGCAACGGTCACCGCACGATCTGCAGACGATGATGCGGCCACATCGGTGGTCAGCGGAGAGAGCGGCTCATTCCGAATCGACGACCTCGAGCCGGGAACCTACACGGTCGAGGGTGAGATCCACGGCTTCCACCCCACGTCGGCCCAAGCGGTCGCCGTCGACAGCGGCGATGTGGCAAGGATCGAGCTGTCGCTGTCGGTGGCGACCTTCCGCGACACCATGCAGGTGGACTCGCGGTCGCCCCACGACTCCCTCGAAGCCTCGGAGCTGAGGGAGAGCACAGCGCGTGACCTCGGCGAGGCGCTGGCGGGCAAACCCGGAGTATGGAAGGTCCGCAAGGGCGGCATCGCCAACGACGTCGTCGTCAGAGGTTATAGCGAGGACGACCTGACGATGCTGATCGACGGCGCCAGGGTGGCCGGCGCTTGCCCCAACCGCATGGACCCACCCGCTTTCCACCTTGATTTCGCGGAGGTGGATCGGGTCGAGATCGGACTCACGACCGAGCGCATGGCTGCTCAGGGGAGCCTCGGCGGCATCGTCAACGTGGTCACCAAGAAACCGGGTACTGGCCTGACGGCCGATGTTTCACTGGTCGCTGGGAGCTGGGACATGGTCAACCCCTCCGCCACCGTCAGCTACGGCACCGGAAGCTTCGCCGTACTCGGTGGAATCTCCCACCGCTCGAGCCAGCCCTACGAGGATGGGTCGGGCGCCCTCTTCACCGAAGGTGCCAACTACCAACCTTCGGTCGACGGCGTCGACGCTTACGACGTCAACAGCTACTGGACGCGACTGTACTTCGAGCCCGCGAAGGGCCACGAGCTCCACCTTTCGTATGCGCGTCAGGAGTCGGACGACGTCCTCTACCCGACCCTGATGATGGATGCGGTCTTCGACAACACCGACCGTCTCGTGGCCGGGTATCGATGGGACTCCGAGACCGGGTTCATCCACGCGGTGCGCGCCACGGCGTATGTCACCCAGGTGGATCACTGGATGGTGGACGCGCTGCGCACGACCGCCACGGTGGCGCCCCGCGGCTGGAGCATGGGCACTCAGGCCAACACCCGCATCATCGGCGGCACGGCCGAGGGCGATATGGGGCCGGTGACCGTCGGCCTCGAGGCCTACACCCGGAACTGGAACGCCTGGACCGAGATGGCCGGAATGGGCTACATGCGCCAGCACTCGATCCCCGATGTGGACATGGACGTGCTCGGCCTTTCCGTGAGGTGGTCCCATGCGCTGGCACAGCGCACGCGAATCGAGATAGGCGGCCGTATCGACCGGGTTTCGACCACCGCCGACCCTTCCAAGGCGAACACCTCCCTTTACTACGCCTACCACGGGGTGGTGAGCACCTCGAGGACAGACACCGAGCCGTCGTTCTCCCTTCGCCTCGCACACGAGTTCAGCAGAGTGTTCAGCCTCACCGCAGGCGTCTCGCGCACGGTCCGCTCCCCCGACCCCCGCGAGAGGTATTTCGGTCTCAGGCGAATGGGAGGCGACTGGGTCGGTAATCCCGAGCTCGATCCTCCGAAGGCGACCGGCGCCGAGCTCGGGCTCACCTGGAGCACGGGCAGCGCTGTCGTGACGGCAACGGCCTGGGCCGATCGGGTTGACGGCTATGTCCTGGTCTACAGCCAGCAGCGCCTCAACATGGTCCCCGGGGTCATGAACACCAGCGCCCAGAGCTACACCAACGTCGATGCGAACATTCGTGGGGCTTCGCTTGACGCATCGATGGCCCTCAGCTCGCGGGTCTCTCTCGCCGGCAGCGCCACCTATCTCCGGGGCACCCAGGATCCGATCCCGGCACTCGGTATCTTCTCCACAAACCTGCCCGAGATGCCTCCCCTGACCGGCAGGCTGGCAGCTCGCTGGCAGAACACCAAGTTCTTCGGCGAGGTGGAAGCGGTGGGCAGCGCGAGCCAGACCAACGTCGACGAGGACCTCAACGAGGCAGCGACTCCCGGCTGGGGCATCGTCAACTTGAAGACCGGCTACGCTTCAGGCCGATGGCGGCTCCAGTTGATTGCCGCGAATATCTTTAACCGCACCTATCACGAACACTTCTCGTACCTTCGCAACCCCTACCGCTCGGGCTACATCATCAACGAACCCGGGAGAAATGTGAGCGTAACCTTTGGCTGGACATATTAATAAAAGCCGACTGAGAAGAAGAGGTTGATACCGATTCTGGCGGGCCCTAAAGGACCCGCCTACGGGTCTCCTGGCGACCTTTGTAGGCGGGTCCTTTA
>CAYPBC010000279.1:0-3830 GCA_964408845.1 uncultured Thermoanaerobaculia bacterium | reverse complement strand
CTTCCCGGACGGCGACCCACGCCAGGTGGCGTAGAGACCGATGCCGCCTATGGCGACAAAGATGAGGGGGAACAGAACGGCGACAACGATCCACGGAATTCTTCGTTCGAGCACCGCCAGCGATGGATGGTCCGGGCTCACCCGGCAGGTGGCCGCGGCGCCCGGCTGATATCGGGCTGCGCGGTCGCGGGCGCGGTCGAAGCTGGGGGTGCCGCCGTCGCTGCGGAACATCCGGTCGCTCTCGTACGTGCGGCCGCCGATCTCGTAGCGGTACCGAACCAAGGCGCGATAGGGGTCTTGGTCGTCGTTGGTGTCGCCGACGCCCGAGGAGAGGATCGTGCAATCGGTTGCGGGCCACCACCACGGGGCGAGCTGTTTCAACGCCTCGCCGAGGATAAAGACCGTGAAGAGCGCACCCATCAAGAAGAATAGCCCGAAGAAAGCCGTCCCGAACCCCTTGCCGGCAAGCGATCCGCAGCCGGAAGGTTGTTTCTGGGTGGTGTCAACCGAGAATTGCATCATCGAGGTTCCATCACAATTATACCGGCAGGCGGATTCTGAATTCTCAATTTTGAATTCTCAATTCTCAATGACCACCCAACCCCTACACGCAAGACGCGTGCACCATCCGGCTCCGCCCTTCGGGCTACGCCGTGACAGGCAATGATCATCTGTTTGTGACGGCGTAGCCCAAAGGGCGAAGCCCCATGGTGCAGCCGTCCCGGCGGCATGGGTGGATGGGCATTCTCAACTATCATCTCCCGCCCAGTATGGTGGGTGGCAATTGAGAATTAAGAATTAAGAACTGAGAATTGCGGGTCTCACTCGTCCGCGTGCTCGATGCCGGTGCCCATCAGCGTCGCCACGTGGTCGTCGGCGAGGCTGTAGTAGACCATGCGGCCGTCGCGCCGTGCATGGACGAGGTCCCGGTCGCGGAGCAGACGGAGCTGGTGGCTGACCGCGGACACCGAGAGCTCGGCGAGAGCCGCAAGATCGCAGACGCACAGCTCCTTGGTGACGGTCAGGGCGTGGAGGATCTTGAGGCGGGTCGGATCGGAGAGGGCCGAGAAGAGCCGGCTCACCTTTTCGATCGTTTGCGCGGGGAGCGCCCGTTCTTGGACATAGGCGACGGCCTCGGGATCGATCTCGTTGATCGAGCAGACATTCGAAGTGAGATCGGTATCATTCATGGACTCATTCTCCCCAAAATCTGCTCACACGTCAAACCGTATCGCTCGAACGATCAGCTCGTGACCGCCTTGTGGCCGTAAAAGATCAGTCCGGCCTCGCCGTCCCACGAGATGCGCCGGAACTCGAGGCGCACCGGCATCCCGATCTCGAGCTCCGACGGATCTTCCAGATCGCCGATCTGCACCATGATGTGCACCCCGTCCATGACCTCGACGATAGCGATGGGCAGCGGCGTCTGCTCGGTAAATCCAGCCGGCGGCACGCGCACGATGGTGAAGGTCACGACCTTTCCCTCACGCGGCAGGGTGATGTTTTCGAAGGTGGATCCACCGCACTCCGAGCACACGACCCTTGGTGGGTAGTGGATCTTTTCGCACGCTTCACACTTGGCGGCTTCGAGCCGGTAGCGCTGGGGGAACTCACGCCAGGAACGACCAGGGGAGATCATGCCACCACCTCCAGAATGTGAACGATCGAACTGCCGCCGGAGCCGCCCATGTTTTGGGCGAGGCCGACCGTTGCGCCCTCCACCTGTCGTTGCTCGGCTTCTCCGCGGAGCTGGGTGACGATCTCCGCCACCTGGGCGACGCCGGTGGCGCCCACCGGGTGGCCCTTCGACTTGAGCCCGCCGGAGGGGTTGACCGGGATCTTGCCGGAGAGCGAGGTGAGGCCGTCCTCGACCGCCGATGCACCATCGCCCGGATCGAAGAGACCGATCGCCTCAGTCGCCATGATCTCGGCGATCGTGAAGCAGTCGTGGACCTCGACAACGTGCAGGTCCTCGGGCTTCCTGCCCGCCATCTCGTAGGCCCGGTCCGCTGCCAGTTGAACCGCGGCAAGCTCGGTGAGGTCCTTGCGGTTGGCGAGGGTGATGGTGTCGGTGGCGAGACCCGAACCCGTAATCGTGACCACCGGCCGTTCGCCGGCGAGTTCCTTCGCCCGCTCGACGGTGGTGAGGACCACCGCGGCTGCGCCATCAGTCACCGGTGAGCAGTCGAAGAGGTGGAGCGGGTCGGCGACCATGGTCGACTCCAACACGTCCTCGACCGACACCTTCATGTGGTACTGGGCGTGGGGGTTGAGGAGGCCGTTGGCGTGGTTCTTCACCGCTACCGCCGCCATCTGTTCGGAGGTCGTGCCGTACTCTTCCATGTGTGCGCGCGCCAGCATCGCGTACAAGCCGGGAAAGGTGATGCCGTGGAAGCCTTCCCACTCCTGATCGGCTGCGGTGCCGAGGGCGTATGTGGCGTCGGCCCCGTCGACATCGGTCATCTTTTCGACCCCCGTGACGAGGACGGTGTCCGAGAGTCCGGAGGCGACCTCGGCAAATCCGGTGCGCAGGGCGAGACCGCCCGACGCGCAGGCCGACTCGACCCGCGAGGCCGGAACGCCGGCCATCCCGATCTCGTCGGCGAGCAACGAGGCCAGGTGCTCTTGACCGGCAAAGAGACCGGGGGACATGCAGCCGATAGTGATGAGGTCCACCGAGTCCACACCAGCATCTGAGAGTGCGGCGAGCGCCGACTCCGCCCAGATCGTCCGCAGGGACTTCTCCCACAGCTCTCCAAAGTCTCCCATTCCGATTCCAACTACGGCAACATCGCGCATCGCCATCTCCTCACTCGCCCATGCGGATCTTGCCGCGGAGCTTGGCGTAGGTGCCGTAGTCCACGTAGATCTGGTTTTCGTCGAGCTGCGCCCGGGTGCTCGGCGCGCGATCACGTACGAGCTCGATGCGTTCGGTGACTCGGAAGACGAAGGAGTCCGACCCCGCCCCGGAACCGAACGAGGTGAGCAGAATGAGGTCGCCCAGATCGGCGATGTCGAGCACCGCCGTTAAGCCGATCGGAGAGGCCCCGGAGTAGGTGTTGCCGAGCCACGGCGACAGCCAGCCGGTTTCCAATTGCTCTTGGGTGAAACCCAGCTTCTTGCCGACCCGCATCGGGAACTTGCCGTTGGGCTGGTGGAAGATCGCGTGGGCAAAGTCTTTCGGCTCGAGGCCGGCCTTATCCATGATGCCCTGTGCCGATGACATGGTGGTCCGGAAGTAGGCGGGCTCGCCGGTGAAGCGGCTGCCGTGGCGCGGGTAGTGCATGTACTCGCGGCGCCAGAAGTCTGGGGTGTCGGTGGTCCACGAGTAGGTGTCCACCACCTCGGCCAGGACGCGCTCGTCGTCGTCACCAAAGATGAAGGCCGCGGCGCCGGCGGCTGCCGAGTACTCGAGGGCGTCGCCTGGTGCGCCCTGCGAGGTGTCGGCGCCGATACCCACCGCGTACTTGACCTCGCCGGCCTTGACCAGCGACTGTGCGACGAACATGCTCTCCGTGCCGGCCTTGCACGCGAACTCGAAGTCGGCAATGTGGATGTCGGGCGTGGCGCCGACGGCCTCGGCGACGATCGTCCCCGACGGCTTGACCGCGTAGGGGTGCGACTCCGAGCCGATGTAAAGGGCGCCGATGTCGGCGGGATCGACTCCGCCGGAGCGGGCGAAGGCGTTTCGCACAGCCTCCACCGACATCGTGACCGTGTCCTCGTCGGCGCCCGGCACCGACTTTTCGTTGAGCTGGAGCCCCCGGCGGTACGAGGGCGCGTCGGCGCCCCACACCTTGGCGATCTCCTCGAGCTTGATTCGGCGTCTC
>CAYPBC010000278.1:1494-3833 GCA_964408845.1 uncultured Thermoanaerobaculia bacterium | reverse complement strand
CTTCACCGTAGAGAACTCTCATCTCCTACTCCATACCGGTTTTAACCGGCGCTTCAGACGCCTGCCCCACAAGGGCTCCGGCAGCTCCGTCGGAGCCCACAGTCGGCGTGGTGCTGTCGCGGAGGGCCTCGTCGCGAGACACGCGCGGGCGCGTTCACCGGAGGTGCCATCTTTGACATTGTTTGAGCCCTGATCCTCCTGTTCGGCAGGGGGCTACGGGCAAACAATGTCAAGGGTGGCTCCTCTCGCGGCAGCGCCTCCCCCCCGGGGGCACAAGCAGCACGGACGCGGGCACCCAAACGGGCAGAGCAGCGGGCCCTGCCCGCGGACGGCGGGCGGGAACGGATCGGACTCGGACGCGGGCGCGGAGACGGAGACGGGTGGAGCTACAATATCCCTCCGGAGGATGAGATGACCGAGCCTGTTTTGACTGTCGAGCTGACCGAGCTGCCGGAGGCCAAGGAATTCAAGCCCGGGATCCGGCGAGCGCCCGACCGCGGCTGGACGCTCAATCGCCACGACACCATCGTCGCGCTGAAGAACGCTCTGCGATACGTGCCTGCCGAGCACCACGAGGTCGTCGCGCCCGAGTTCCTCGAGGAGCTTCGCACCCGCGGCCGAATCTACGGCTACCGCTACCGCCCCGCCGGCGAGATTACCGGCAGGCCTATCGACACCTACACCGGCCGCATTACCGAGGCCAAGGCCATGCAGGTGATGATCGACAACAATCTCGACTTCTCAGTCGCCCTCTACCCCTACGAGCTCGTGACCTATGGAGAATCCGGCCAGGTCTGCCAGAACTGGATGCAGTACCAGCTCATCAAGCGCTACCTCGAGATCATGGATGACACCCAGACTCTTGTCGTCAGCTCCGGCCACCCGCTCGGGCTCTTTCCGTCGCGCCCCGAGGCGCCTCGCGCCATCATCACCAATGGGTTGATGGTCGGGCTCTTCGACACGCCGGAAGATTTCCACCGCTTGGCCGCTCTGGGCTGCGTCAACTACGGCCAGATGACTGCCGGCGGCTGGATGTACATCGGCCCCCAGGGCATCGTCCACGGAACCTACATCACGCTTCTCAACGCCGGCCGGCTCTACCTCGGAGTACCGGACGACGGCAACCTTGCCGGCAAGACCTTCGTCACCTCCGGGCTCGGTGGAATGTCGGGCGCACAGCCCAAGGCGCTGGAAATTGCCGGCGGCGCCGGCATCGTCGCCGAGGTCGACCCGTCCCGGGTCGAAACCCGCCACTCGCAGGGATGGGTGTCGAAAGCCACCGACGATCTCGAGACCTCGGTTCGGTGGATGCTAAAGGCGGCCGAGAAAGGCGAGGCTCTGTCCATTGCCTACCAGGGCAATGTCGTCGATCTCCTCGAGTATCTCGACTCCAATGACATCGCGGTCGACCTTTACTCCGACCAGACCTCGTGCCACGTGCCGTATGACGGCGGCTACACACCGGCGGGCGTGACCTTCGAGGAGGGTCGCGAGCTGCTGGCTTCCGACCGCGAGGGCTTTGCATCGTTGGTAAACGAAAGCCTGATCCGGCACTTCCACGTCCTCCAGTGCCTGACCGAAAAGGGCGCGCGTTTCTGGGACTACGGCAACGCCTTCATGAAGGCGGTCTTCGACGCCGGCGCACCGGAGATCACAAGGAACGGCCACGACACCTCCGAGGGCTTCATCTGGCCCTCGTACGTCGAGGACATCATGGGTCCCATGTGCTTCGACTATGGCTACGGACCCTTCCGTTGGGTGTGTTTGTCGGGTCAGGCGGAAGATCTCCGCAAGACCGATGTCGCGGCGATGGGCTGCATCGACCCCGACCGACGCGGCCAGGACCGAGACAACTGGCAGTGGATCCGTGACGCCGAGGCCAACTCGCTGGTGGTCGGCACCGAGGCACGTATCCTCTACGCCGACGCCGAGGGCCGTACAGAAATTGCCCGCGAGTTCAACCGCATGGTACGCGAGGGTGAGATCGGACCGGTGATGATGGGCCGCGACCACCACGACACCGGCGGTACCGACTCGCCGTTCCGCGAGACCGCCAACATCTACGACGGCTCCAATACCGTCGCCGACATGTCACACCAGTGTTGGGCCGGCAACGCCGCGCGCGGCATGACCATGGCGGTACTGTCGAACGGCGGCGGAGTCGGCACCGGCAAGGCGATCAACGGCGGCTTCGGTCTCGTGCTCGACGGTTCCGAACGGGTCGAGCGAATCCTCGACACCGCGCTCGAGTGGGATGCCATGGGCGGCGTCGCAAGACGCGCCTGGGCAAGAAACGACAATGCTATCGAGACAGTAGATATCTGGAACCGCGCCAACGC
>CAYPBC010000278.1:0-1394 GCA_964408845.1 uncultured Thermoanaerobaculia bacterium | reverse complement strand
CCGCCCGAGATCTTCGGCTTCGTGCTGGCGCTCGGTCTCTCCCTTCTGATCGGGTTCGAGCGCGAGGAGCACGAGCCCGACGGCATTGGCGGGGTGCGCACCTTCCCGATCATCGGACTCGGCGGCTTCCTCCTCATCGCCGGATTCCCGGACACCGCCATTCCCTTCGCCCTTGGTCTGGTGGTCATGGGCGGGCTGGTAGCCATGTCGCACTGGTTCTCGCTCAAAAAGGGCGAACCGGGAATCACGACCGAGGCCGCCGCGCTTTTGATGTTTACCATCGGCGGCTGCGCCGCCAAGGGCCTGTACTGGATTGCCATCGCCACCGGCGTGGTGGCAGTGATCTTGCTGCAGGAGAAACGGTTTTTGGAGGGGCTTGCGAATCGCCTCCCCCGCCATGAGATGCGCACCCTGCTCCGCTTCCTGCTCCTGGCCGCCGTGATCCTGCCGGTGGTCCCCAACCGCGATTTCACCCTCTTCGAGATCAACCCCTTCAAGATCTGGCTGGTGGTGGTGGCGGTGTCGGGTGTGTCCTGGATCAGCTACCTGTTGCGGCTGTGGTGGGGCGAGGACCGTGGTTTGATCGTCGCCGGACTCCTCGGCGGCGCCTACTCGTCGACCGTTACCACTGTCGTCCTGGCTCGCCAGTCCAAGAAGCGCGAACCCTGTGCGGTTGGCTTTGCCGGCGCCATCGTCGCTGCCACCGGCATGATGTACATCCGGCTGTGGATCTTCCTGCTCCTGTTCGCCGCCCCGCTCGCCTACCGACTGACGTCGATTTTCTGGGGTCTCGGTTTGACGGCCATCGTGGTTGGTTCCTTGCTCACGCGAAGTATCGACGTCGACGAAAAATGCGAGTTCGACCCCGACACGCGGCGCCGCGACGGCAACCCGCTCGAGATGACGTCGGCGTTCACATTTGCCGCCATCTTCCTCGCAATTCTGGTCGCCACCAAGTTCGTGGCCGAGCAGTTCGGAAACACAGGTGTGCTGGTGATGGCGGGAATCATGGGCGCCGCCGACGTCGACCCCTTCATCCTCGGTCTCACTCAGACCCTCGGCGCCGGTCTCGATATCGGCACCGCCGCGCTCGCGGTGGTGATCGCGTCGGCGGTCAACAACCTCATGAAGGGGATCTACGCAATGATCTTCGGCTCCAGGCGCACCGGTCGCCTGAGCTTCTCCATCCTTGCATTGTTCGGTGCCGTCAGCGTCGTTCTCTACCTTCTTTTCTAACCCGCATATCTCACCGGGTGTCTACCGCGGACGGCGAATCGCGGCGTCCCGCCGTGCTTGTCGCAAATCGTACTCCTCATCCCGCCGCCAGCAGCGCAGTGAACTCAGGCCTCATCCGAAGGAGGAGGCCATGAGCCACGCGCTGATGGCGGTGCGAC
>CAYPBC010000277.1:0-3836 GCA_964408845.1 uncultured Thermoanaerobaculia bacterium | reverse complement strand
ATGAGAGGAGGATACCAATACAAAATTAGGAATTAGGAATTAGGAATTAGGAATGGCCATCCGCGGTCTTCGACCGCGGCTCTGCCCAGCTCCATGCCCGCGTCCGTGCCTGTGCCCCGGGGGAGCGCTGCCGCGAGAGGATGCCAGGCACCTCCGGTGAACGCGGGCCGTTTCTCGAGGCGTTTCCGGCATTCCTAATTCCTCATTCCTAATTCCTAACTCCTGCTCTGCTACCATCTCCACCCATGCCCGACGATCTGAAACCCGAGTGGATCAACACCGCCAAAGGAGTTCGAAGAGCTGCCGAGCTGTGTGCGGCGAACGGCCGCTTCGCCCTCGACACCGAGGCCGATTCGATGCATTCATACTTCCACAAGGTGTGCTTGATCCAGATCACGGCGGCCGGTCAGCACCTGGTGATCGACCCCCTTGCCCTCGAACCACCCGATCTCGCACCGCTGTGGAAGGTGGTCGGTGATCCGTCCACTCCGGTGCTGATGCACGGCGCCGATTACGACGTCAGGATCCTCGACCGCGACTACGGGGCCCGGGTGCGCGGGCTCCAGGACACCCAGATCATGGCTCAGCTCTTGGGTGAGGAGAAGACGGGACTCGCCGCCTTGCTTGACAAGGAGCTGAGCGTCCGTCTGGACAAGCGGTATCAGCGGGCGGATTGGGGAAGGCGACCCCTCGGGGCCGCGCAGCTCGCCTACGCTGCGGCGGACACCGCCTACCTGAGGGATCTCACAAGCCGGCTACGGAGCAGACTCGAGGAGCTCGGCCGCTGGGGTTGGGCCGAGGAGGAATTCCGTTCGCTCGAGGGTGTGCGCCACGCATCCGTCGTGCCCGACCCGGTAGCATTCGAACGACTCAAGGGCGCGCGCGCTCTACGCGGCGGCGATCGCGATCGCCTCTACAGCCTTCACAAATGGCGTGATCGGGAGGCCCGTTCCTTTGATGTCCCGCCGTTCAAAATCCTCGGCAACCGGCAGCTGATGCTGTTGGCGCAGGAGCCACCGACAGACCTCGCTGAACTCGGCAAGACCGAGGGCGTCGGACCTCGAGCTGTACGGCGCTGGGGCCGCGAGCTGCTGTCTCGCCTCGATCGTCCACAACGAGCGCCCGAACGTGTGCCGATTCCCCGTGATGCGAAACCCGAACAATCGGTGCGCCGGCGAATCAATGGGCTGCTCGCCGCCCGCGATGCAAAAGCCGAGGCGCTCAGCCTCCAGGGTGGGTTGCTCTGCCCGCGTGTCTGCGTTGACGCCGTGGCAACGCGGGCGCCCGTGTGCTCCACAATCGATGACCTCGCTGACGGCGGGCTCACGGGGTGGCGCCTCGAAGTGCTGGCCGAAGACTTTCTCGCGGCGCTCGCTGACGACTGACCCGGCAGTGGGACGGCGGCGGGAATTCGAAATTCGAAATTTCTCTACTCCTCGACGCGCTCGATGTCGGCGCCGAGCTCGTTCAATCGCTCGTGTAGATTCTGGTAGCCCCGCTCCACCTGGCGGATGTTGTGGATCACGCTCTCACCCTCGGCGGCGAGAGCCGCGATCACCAGAGCCATGCCGGCCCGGATGTCGGGGCTGGCCAAATTCTGACCGTGGAGTTTCGAGGGCCCGGCCACGACCACCCGGTGGGGGTCACAGAGCACGATCCGTGCGCCCATCGCGATCAACCGGTCGACCCAGAACAGGCGGCTCTCGAAGAGCTTCTCGTGGATCAGGATCGTGCCCCGCGCCTGGGTGGCGAGGACGATCGAGATCGAGATCAGATCGGCGGGGAAAGCAGGCCACGGGCCGTCGTCGATCTTCGGAATGGCGCCGTGGAAGTCATCCCGGATGACCAGCTCCTGTCCGGCTGGGACCACGATGTCGTTGCCCTCGACCCGCCATGAGATGCCAAGGCGGCCGAAGCAAAGCTCGGTCATTCGGTGGTGATGCTCGGGCTCTGCATTGACGATTCGAAGCTCGCCGCCGGTGACGGCGGCGAGACCGATAAAGCTCCCGACCTCCAATGGATCGGGACCGATCGTGGCCATCGCGCCGTCGAGGCGCGGCCGCCCCTCCACCACAAGGGTGTTTGTGCCGATCCCGCGGACCGAGCCCCCCATGGCATTGATCAGATGACAGAGCTCCTGCACATGAGGCTCGGAGGCGGCGTTGCGGATGGTTGTCACGCCCTCGGCGAGGGAAGCCGCCATGACCGTGTTCTCGGTCGCCATGACGCTCATCTCGTGGAGGAAGATGTCGGCGCCCCTGAGGCCATTGGGCGCCCGCAGGCTGTAGCGGTCCGGGCCGACCTCGACCTCGGCGCCGAGCGTGCGCAGGGCGTGGATATGGGTATCGAGAGGCCGGCGCCCAATCCGGTCGCCGCCGGGGCGGGGGAGCTCGGCGCGGCCATGGCGGGCTAACAGCGGTCCCGCGAGCAGAAACGAGGCCCGGATCTCGCATGCCAGGGCGGCGGGCGCCTCGAAGACCGTGACCGGCGAAGAGTCGATTCGCCAGGTGAGGAGCGCCGATTCTTCAACCGCGGCGCCCAAACTCGCGAGCAGCTCCAGCATCACCATGACATCACGGATCTGTGGCACGTTGGAGAGTTCGACGGGGCCGTCGGCGAGCAGGGTGGCGGCGAGCATCGGCAGGGCCGCGTTCTTGTTGCCGCCGGGGACCAGGGTGCCGTGGATCGGCTGTCCGCCGCGGATGACGTAGGCGAAGTTCTCGTCAGTGACAATGCTCATGATCAAAACATAGCACCGCCCGATGGCGGAGGCGTGCAGCGATCGTGGCAATACGGAGGCAGTACTGCGGTAGAATCCACGACCATGGCCCGTCTCGAACTTCACCCGCTATCGACCGACAAACGCGCCGGGGAGTTGGCTGCACTTCTCGATACGCTGCACAGGCGGCGCGTCCGAGTCGTGGTGTGGGTGGCGGATGAGGGCCGCCGGCAGATCCTCGACGAATATTTATGGACATTCCAGAAGCTGGCCTTCGTGCCCCATGCTCTGTGGGGTCCGGAGCTTGGCGAGGTCGAGGACCCAATCGTCCTGGTCGGCGAGCTCGCCAATCCAAACCGAGCAACGGTGTTGGTGATCGGCGACGACCCGCCGCCGGGCGAGTGGGCGGCTACCTTCGACGAGGTCCACGATCTGATTGCTGCCGGAGAGGGCGGCGAGCGGCGACGCGGGTTTTGGGAGCGGTGGAAGACGGACCCGAAAGAGACTGACGAGGAGGAGGCGTGAGGAAACGGAGTTGGCGAGTTGCGGTGTTCGCATCACTCGGGGTGTGGGCCGCGCTGGGTGTGTCCGCGCAGGATGGGCGGCCTGTACCGTCCGCGGAGCGTGAGGCGATAGTGCGCGAGGTTCTGCGCGAGGTACCGTTGATCGACGGCCACAACGACGCGCCGTGGGCGATCCGAAGCCGGGTGTCCAACCACCTCGGCGATTTCGATTTTGCCGACACCACGGCTCTCGAGCGAGAGATGCACACGGATCTGAAGCGGCTGCGCGAGGGCGGCGTCGGTGGGCAGTTCTGGTCGGTGTGGATCCCGACCGATCTCGGAGACGCCGAGGCGGTGGTCGCGGTGCTCGAGCAGATCGATCTCGTCCAACGGCTGGTGGCGCGCTACCCGGACGATCTCGAGATCGCCCTCACAGCCGACGACGTGGTACGAATCCACGCCGACGGCAAGATCGCGTCGCTGATCGGTATGGAGGGTGGCCACAGCATCGACTCATCGCTGGCGGTGCTGCGAATGCTCTACGATCTCGGCGCCCGCTACATGACCCTGACCCACTGGATCAACGTGCCGTGGGCGGATGCCGCCACCGCGGC
>CAYPBC010000276.1:0-3843 GCA_964408845.1 uncultured Thermoanaerobaculia bacterium | reverse complement strand
CGGCCCGCCCACCCCTGTACGCGTCCCGCGTGCAGAGATCTTTGTAGCGCACGCGTCCCGCGTGCAGGGAGATTTGTAGCGCACGCGTCCCGCGTGCAGGGAGAGTGGGTGGGAACTCTCAACTCATGACTCTGAACTCGCCAGGCGAGGTGGTAGGCTCACAACATGAGGTCGGGATTTCGGTTTGATCCGCCGTAATGGGTGATATATGAGCCCCGCCGAAGAGGGAACACATGGGCCGGCGCCGTTGGCCTTCCACTCCAGGGTCGCCTCTGCGATCGAAGGCGACGGTGACGCGCTGGCCCTGCTGCTTGACGATGACCGGTTGGAGGATTTGATCATCCGGCACCGGATGGGCCCGGCCCTCTTCGTCGCAGCACGCGATCTGGGTGTTGAAGGACCGGCGGTCGAGCGTTGCCACGAGGCCTACCTGGTGGCAGCTATGCGATGGGTCCGGCTTCGGGCCGTGCTCTCACAGATCGGGGAGGTCCTGGATTCCGCGGACGTCCCATGGATCCCGCTCAAGGGACTCGACACGGCGGAGCGCTTTTTTCCCCGACCCGAGCTTCGTCCGACGTCGGATCTCGATGTCATGGTTCCTGCCGGCCATTTGAGACGGGCGATGCAAGCGCTGGAGGGCAGTGGATGGACCTTCCCTTCCACACCGTTGCAGGAGAAGTACCAACGCGATGAAGGTTACAACTGGCATGGGCTGGCTCCCCATGGAGAGGCCCTAGAGCTGCACTACCGCCTGTGGGGAATGGTACCGGACTCCCTGGTTGAATCCTGCTGGCAAACGGCCGTACCGGCGCCTGAGCTTGGGCAATGCAGTCGCCTGCTGGAGCCATCCATGGCCTTTGTCGTGTCCGCCGTGCACTCGTGGGTCCACGCCGGTCGGCCGCAGCTCATCTACTGGTGGGAGTTGAAGCTGATCGCGGACCGCCTCGAGGATGGCGGTGACGTCGTGAGGGCTGCACGGGAGCATGGCTTCGAGCTCCCGGTCGGATTGGCCGCGGAGTATGCCGGACAGTTGTGGGAGCAGCCGTTGTGCAGCGAGATCGGCCGGGCGCTGCTGGCCGACCTCCGGCTGCCGGAGCGGGTCGCCCTCGGGCAGGTGCGGCGGCGGGGAATCGACGCGATGAGTCTGGAGCTGCTCTACGTGACGAGGCTCCTCGCGAGACGCCCCTCACGAATGGGGTGGAAATCGATTTTTCGCAGGGTCTGGCCGCACCCCGGGATTGTGGAGAACACCACACCGCCGGACCTTCAGTGGTGGCGCCGGCGAGGTTTGGCAACACTCACGAACCTGGGGCTCACCAAAAAATTAGGAATTAGGAATTAGGAATTAGGAATGCCGCCCGAACCCTGCACGCGGGACGCGCGCGGGGAAAGCCGAATTGTTGCTTCATCGACGAAACTTCCCGCCACTACCGTAAACTTGATTCCAGTCATGGGCGCGATCCTCGCAATCCTCGGCGATCCGACCGACCCGGAGCTTGCCGGGCGGCTGGAGGAGATGTTGGCCCGCTCGCCCCACCGGGGGGCGCCGGAGCGCCACCTGGAAGACGGGCTTGCGCTGGCCGCCATGTCCCTCGGCCGGGACGCCTCGCTGGCCGCGGTCGGCGACCGGGTGGTGGCCTTCCACGGCTGGATCGGCAACTGGGCCGAGCTGGCCTCGGAGCACGGTCTGCGATGGGCCGCCGACGACTCCGATGCGGCGAAGATGGCCACAGCCTACGAGGCCCTCGGCGACGCCCTCTTCGCGAAGCTCCGCGGCGAGTGGTCCGTCCTCGTCTGGGACCGCCGCCGCCGCACCCTGCTCGCCGCCCGCGACGTCATCGGCAGCCGCCCGCTCTTCTACCAGCCCCACGGGGGCCGGCTCTACCTCGCCACCGAGATCCGCCAGGCGCTGGCCGGCTCGGGCCACACCTCCGACCTCAACGAGGGGCTGGTGGCCCGCTGGCTGCTCAAGAACTTCACGAACGAGGCCGAGACGGCCTACCGCGGCGTCGGGCGCATCCGTCCCTCGTTCGTGACGATCTTTTCACAGGGCGAAACCGCAGCCGATCCCCTGGAGCGGCAGTACTGGACGCCCCCCGAGTGGGACGGCTCGCTCACCGGCCACGGCAGCCTCGAGGAGATCGCGGAGAGGCTCAGAGGCATCCTGGAGACCGCCGTCCGCCGCGCCATCCCCGACCGTCCGTTCGCGGTCGCCCTCAGCGGTGGCCTGGACTCGACCATGATCATGGGCTTGATCACGAGGCTCGCCGATGGCGGCCACGCGGCTGCGCGGGCGGCAGCCCCGTACTCGCAGGTCTACACGGGCATGGACTGCGACGAGTCGGAGCACATCCGGGCCGTGTGGCGACACAACCGCACCGAGGGCGTCATGATGGATGTCGCGGGCGAGGACTTCCTGGCCCGGATGAAGCAATCTGCCGACGATGTTGACGTCCTCCCCCTTGGCAACAATTGCCTCATTCCGATGCTCGCCGCCCGGACCGCGCGAGACGGCAGATCGGTGGTGTTGACGGGTCACGGCGGGGACCATTGGTTTTGGTCGGCCGCATCCTTCCTTCCACAAGAGCTTCTATCGCTACGCATCCCCACCTTTCTTGGCGACGCGGCGGATCTCGCGGTCCAGCTCCGCAGGCCGTTCGCAGACGTCGTGCTGAGGAAGGTGTTGTGGCCCTTCGTCCAGAGCCTGACGGGCATCCGGAGGCCACGGCGGCGGCGGCCCTGGATCAACAAGCGCGCCTGGCGTGAGAGCCGCCCGCAAGCCCCCGGAATCAGCCCCTGGGAAGCCAAGGGTGTGGCGTTTGCGCAGAACGGTCTCCGGCAATCGCTGGAAATCGAGCAGTCCGGTTATGTCGTGGAGCCGCTGGAGCAGGCGACGGCCGGAGCGGATGCAGAGGTCCGCCATCCGTTCATGGATCTCGACGTCATCGAGACGGTCTTCCGGCTACCGCCACGAATGCTCACCGGTGGCAAGCAGTGGCGGGGCCTGCAACGTCAGATCGCGATGGGCCTGATTCCGGAGAGCGTCCGCCAGCGCACCGACAAGACGGTCTTCAGCAGCGTGTTTTTGCACCCGGTCGAGAAATCCCTTGCCGAGGTCGAGCCGCACCGGTGGCGCCTGGTCGAACGATCCGTTCTGGACCCGGACGCCATCGAACTGTTACGTGGCTGTTCGGGGAGCAAAATCTCGACTGGCGGCCCAATTTCGAGTATAGTGTCCTATGAACTGTTCAGTGTCCGATCGTGGAATTTTGGGTAAGGAGTTCGTGATGCCGAGACAACGTCGAGATTCTACGAAAATGCAGTTTGGCGGCGACGATGCTCGTACCCAATCGCACGGCGGCCGTCGGACGTATCAGAAGCCAGTCATCCGACGCAGCACCATCGTGAGATGCGTGCGGGGTCCCGCAGGCAGTGTCGAGGATACTGTCAGCCCTGGGCCGGGACTCCCTTAGGGCACCGGCAGCCAGCGTTCTTGCGCCGAGGACTACTCAACAGCTCCTCCACCAATTCTCCACAGCCGATCACAGAGGCCAGACCCCTCAGTCAGCCAATTGCAGAATGAATCAGTCAAACATAAGCTAACCGGGTACGCACGTTGTGGATTTCGGAATTCCAGTCCACCCCCTGCACGCGGGACGCGTGCACCATGGGGCTTCGCCCTGTGGGCTACGCCCTCACAAGCAAGCGATCATTGCCTGTGACGGCGTAGCCCGAAGGGCGGAGCCGGATGGCGCACGCGTCCCGCGTGCATGCAGCCGAGACGGCTGCGCTATGGGGCTTCGCCCTGTGGGCTACGCCCTCACAAGCAAGTGATCATTGCCT
>CAYPBC010000275.1:0-3859 GCA_964408845.1 uncultured Thermoanaerobaculia bacterium | reverse complement strand
GTTGGCAAACGGAGGTCGTCGGCGTCCACGAAACCCTGTTCCATCGCCTGTTCCTCGAGCCAGCGGCACAGCCCGCGCCAGTGAGAGCCGTAGAGGAGAAACGGGGTCGGCGGGAGATGTTTGGCCTGCAGAAGCTGCCACACCATCATCGCTTCCAGGGTCGATCCGATACCGCCCGGCAGCACGACAAAGGCGGACGATAGGCGGACAAAATGATGGAGGCGGGAGAAGAATGTGCGGTGGCGGTAGACCCGCTCCACGAACGGTTCGTCATCCCCGTTGGCGACCATCCGAACCGGCAGATTACCATCTACAGGTCGCGTCACCTCGCCTCGTGATGCGCCCCGGTCGACCGCCTGCATGATGCCTCCACCGCCCCCGGTGACGATGTCGCAGCCGGCCTCGGCCAACCTCTTCGCGAGAGCGTTCGCTGCCGCATACAGCGGGTCCGATTCGTCGATTCGTGCCGAACCAAATATCGATACCCGGAAGCGCTCGACATTGCGGGGCTGCAGGCGCTCCAGCGACTCGATGGTCTCCCACAGTTGCGCGACCGAGCCGTCGATCACCTGCACTAGATTCGCAGTCGTCTCGTCGATGCTGCCGTGAGCGAGTTGACCTTTGTCTGGGTCCGTATCGCTCATTGTTCCCGATCCTCAGAGAACAGCGGCAGGGTGGGTTCGAGCCTCGGCAACAATGCGTCGACGATTGTCGGGCACCAACTGACCCTTGATCTCGGATCGAGGCGAAGCGGGCTCAGTGAGCGGGCGGCGATCATGCCTTCAAGCAGGAGCTCGATCTGCTTCTGGAAGCTGGGGTCCACCGCGCGGACTCCGTCATATGAGGGGCGTTCCGATATGGGCACATAGACCAGGAGGTCATACGTCGGCATCCAGTGATCGAGAAAGTGCTCCCATGCGCGCAGGGTGCCCGCCGAGTGCACGAGATAACAGTAGTTATCGAGGACGGCGCGGTCGCAGAGGACGATGTCGTGAGCGGAGTCGGCCTCGAGCTCCCAGCTGATCTGGGTGTGGAGGATCCACTCCTGAGCTGCGACCGTGGTTTCCTGGTTGATGGGCAGAGGACAGCGCCGGGCCACCTCGCGGACCATTTCCAGATCGGCGTTGCGGCGTTTGAGGGCGGCGGCGAGTTCGAAGCAGAGAGTCGTCTTGCCGACGCCATGGCTTCCAATCAGTGCGATCTTCATTGGCGGACCATTGTAGAGGGTTTCGGTCCGGGTCGCGATGCCCAACACCGAGATTCTCAGTTCTCAATTCTTAATTCTCAATTCCGCTCCAACAACCTCCCCGGTATCCGGGAGAGTCGATGGGAATTCAGAATTGAGAATTAAGAATTGAGAATTGCCGGTCAGCGACCGGCAGGCGCTCCGGTGGGTCGGAGGGCGCCCGGAAGGTTGGCCGCAGCTTCGAGCATCGCCTCGTGAATACCGGCGGCCGACTCGGCCTCCACCAGACGACTGAGACGGCTCGGGTTGCGGACGATCCATGCCAGCCGGGACAACCACCGCAAATGCAACGCATCATTCCGGAGAGCGAGGAGAAAGAAAATGTTGGTCTTGCCCATGTCGGGAGAACCAAAAACGACTCCCTTTGGAGACCTGCCCAGGGCAATGAACTGTTGTGGGAACTTATCCGCCGCGCGCCGTCGAGCGTGCAGAAACGCCACGCCTTCTGGAACTGCGGTCGGCACCAATCGCTCGCGTGCAGCGACAGCTGCTTCGAGCCATGATTGATCCTCGACCAGCCCGAGACCGGTCACGTGCTCGGCCATCTCGTGGATGACCTCGGGCCGGTTTCCCGCCTTCAGGTTTGGGATGATCTGGTCAACGGTGAAAATCTCTTCCATGGGGGCGTCAATGACCTGGTCGGGTGCAGTCCCCAGCGTGGTCACCGATGCCGATGCGAGAGTGTCGAGGTACTCGTCGAGCAGGGCGCGCCGAAATCGCCACTGGCCGCCGATCTTCACACCTGGGATCTTGCCTTCGTGTGCGAGACGGACGAGGGTGCGTTCGGCCAGCTTTAGGTACTCTGCGGCTTCCTTCGCGGTCAAATACGATTCCATTATTCCCCCTCGTCCCGACCGAATGTGGTCGCAACTGGCTGAATACTCCTTTTTCAAAAAGTTGTCAAGCGGATACTATCCTCTTGCGCGGTTTCGCGCCGTGTGTTATCACGTACTACGCCCAGGCGTGCGGAAAGAGATGCATCGTGGGTTTCAGATTGAGATGGGAGGGTGCCCGGCCGATTTCGATCTGCCACCCCCGGTGAGTTTGGGTGCGGCAAAGGTCGTATTGGCTTGCGCGCCTTTCAGAGCCAGGGCGGCGTTGGGTTTGGCGCCGCCGAGAACATAGAGGAGGATACAAGCATGGAAGTTGAAGCCAAGGTCAAAGAGATTATTGTCCAGCAACTGGGAGTCGATGCCGATAAGGTGACCGCCGACGCGTCATTTGTGGATGATCTCGGTGCGGATTCGCTCGACGTGGTCGAGCTGGTGATGGCTTTTGAGGAAGAGTTCGGAGTCGAGATTCCGGATGAAGCGGCTGAGAAAATTGCGACCGTCAAGGACGCCAACGAGTTCCTGAAGCAGAGCCAGGCGAGCTGATGTCGCGCCGTGTGGTGGTCACCGGGGTCGGTCTGATCTCGCCCCTCGGGATCGGGACCAAGCCCACGTGGGACGGCCTGATGGCCGGCAGGAGCGGGGTTTCCACCATCACCCGATTCGACACCTCTGATTATTCTGTCCGCATCGCCGCCGAGGTGAATGGATTCGAGCCAACCGACTGGATCGAGCCCAAAGAGGCCAAGAAGTTCGACCTCTTCGTGCACTATGCGCTGGCGGCGACGACCATGGCGCTGGAAGACTCGGGCCTCGAGATCACCGACGAGAACGCGAACAGGGTCGGCGTCGTCATCGGCTCTGGCATCGGCGGGTTCCCGATGATCGAGCGCAACTATGGTGCGCTGCGCGATCGAGGCCCGCGAAGGGTCTCGCCGTTCTTCATTCCCGGTGCGATCATCAACATGTGCTCGGGTCTGGTGAGCATTCGCACCGGCGCCAAGGGGCCCAACGTGGCGACGTGCTCGGCGTGCTCCACCTCGGCCCACGCCATCGGCGACGCGTTTCTTTACATCCGTCAAGGCTATGCGGACGCGATCATCGCCGGTGGTTCCGAGGCGGTGATTACTCCGACGCCGTTGGCGGGGTTTTCCTCGATGCGGGCCCTGTCGACCCGCAACGACGAGCCCGAGCGGGCGTCTCGGCCGTGGGACCGGGATCGCGACGGTTTCGTCATGGGCGAGGGGTCAGGAATCGTGATCCTCGAAGAGCTCGAGCACGCGAGGAGGCGGGGGGCGCCGATTCTGGGTGAAGTCCTCGGACTCGGGATGAGCTCGGATGCCTTTCACATTTCGGCCCCCTCCGAGGACGGCGACGGTGCCATCCGCGCTATGCGCGGTGCCCTCGACGACGCATCCCTCAACCCGGAGGATGTGGATTACATCAATGCCCATGGCACCTCGACACCGGCCGGGGACATTGTCGAGACGATGGCCATTAAGTCGGTCTTTGCTGACCACGCCCACGAACTGATGGTGTCCTCCACGAAGTCGATGACCGGTCATTTGCTCGGCGCCGCGGGAGGTTTCGAGTTTGGCATCTCCGTACTGTCAATGGTCCACGGGGTGGTGCCTCCGACGATCAATCTCGACAACCCGGATCCTGAGAACGATTTGGATTATGTTCCGCACACCGCCCGCGAAGCCGACGTCAAGGTGGCGCTGACCAATTCCTTCGGGTTCGGCGGCACGAACGCCTGTCTGGTTGTCGGCAAGATCGACTG
>CAYPBC010000274.1:0-3859 GCA_964408845.1 uncultured Thermoanaerobaculia bacterium | reverse complement strand
GGGGTCGGGTGCGCCACCGCCAGCATGTCGGTGCTCCGGAGACCGAATCTGGTGGGTCTCCCCTCGGCCCAGGAGGCCGCCCGTCAGGCCTACGAGATGGCCGGTGTCGGCGCTGCAGACGTGGACGTGGCCGAGGTCCACGACTGTTTCACGATTGCCGAGATCATGGCCTATGAGGACCTCGGTTTCTGCGCCAAGGGCGAGGGCGGTCCGTTCATCGAGGAAAAGCGCTCGTACATCGGCGGTGATGTGGCGGTGAACGTCGACGGCGGGCTCAAGGCCAAGGGCCATCCGATCGGCGCTACCGGCGTCTCGATGGCCTACGAGATTGTCACTCAGCTGCGCGGTGACGCGGGCGATCGCCAGGTGCCGGACGCCACCGTGGGTCTGACCCACAACGTCGGCGGCATCGGTCAGTACACCTTTGTCAATCTCTTCAGGAGGGACTGAGCCATGCCGAGCTGGTTTGGAAAAGTCAACTTCGTGCCGTACTCGGAGGTTTCGGACTTCGCAATCCATCTCAAGGACGGGCGGCTCATGGCTTCGGTCTGCTCCGACCGCGGTGCCTGCAGGTGCCGGAATCCATGAAGAAGGGTGCGGGCTAGAGACCGGGCCGCGGAAAGGAAAGCGAGCGGGTTGAAAGACTGATCAGCTCGATACAATCGCTGAGACTCATTTTTTTGACGGGTTAGATCAGGTTCCACATACCGGCCCGCCGAGATCTTGCGGCAGGCCGTGTCAGCTATCCAAAACGTCACGGTCAGGCTCTCACAAACGGCGCCCGATCGGTCCGCAGGCTCGATTCCGGGCGCCGGGTCGTCAGTTAGGCCAGTGAAGCCCGAGCGCCCTCGCCAGGAACGTTGCCATCTGGGCGCGGGTGACAGGAGCTGTTGGTCTGAACGTGCCGTCCGGAAATCCCGTGGTGATGGCGGAGGCTGCGAGAGTCTCGATCTCCTGAAACGCCCAGAAGGCCGGAGCGACATCGGGGAACGTGGCAACTGCAGGAGCAGGGGAGATGATCCGCCTCCACTCGACGACCGCGCCGAAGAACTGCACGCTCTGATCGGCGGCGTTCCCGGTCCAGATGCTGATTTGGTACGAGACCCAGTTCGGAATGCCGTTGAGGTCGAGATCCTGCCAGGCCCTGATGAGCACCGGTGTCGCGGAAAGATTGAGGGTCACGGTTGTCCAGAGGGGTTGGCCGGTGGTCTGGATCGGTCCCCAGCCCGTCATGAAAGGGGGAGATCCCACCGCGGCGGACTCGAAGGCGTAGAAGTCCAGGAAGACATTCTCGGCGGCATTGGAGTCGTAGGCGATGAGGATGACTTGCAGGACCTCCGCACCGGGTGGGAGATCGACCTGTGTCCACCACGACGAAAAGGCTACGACCGGATGGACATATCCCGTACCCAACACGTTTCCGGATGCCGTTGTGGCCGGCGTTTCCTCGTCGAACTCGCAGGCCTGGATGACCATCCACTGGCTGTTGCTGCCGAAGGCATCCGGCGCCGCGAGATCCAGGGCGGAGCCCGGGGGCCCCTCGTTTCCCGCATGAGCCGGAGCTGCCGGCGCGAACATCATGAGAACGGCGAAAATGATTCCGAGCTTTGTGCAGGTCCTACTCATGGTGATCCTCCTTTGCAGGACGGACTAGTCGATGACCGCGCCGAAAACCGCGTGGCCGACGACCAACCCGCCGTCCGACCGCCGAACCCGAGCGGAGAAATGTCACGCCGGGATTCCCGGCCACAATCGTCGATGAATTGCTGTCTACACCGCCAATGTGGTGTCTGAGGGTGCAATCGTCAAGGGAAAGCCCCTGAAAATTTAGGAAAGACCCGAGGAGGGTCTCTTCACAGGCAACGGTCGAATCTACTGTTTTGCCGACGCATCAGATAGCCTCTCTCTGCAGTGGTAGACTCGGCGAGGAGGAAGAAGGGAAAGGGGAATCCTCATCCCTCTTATCAATTCAGTGGCTTTTTCTCTTGAGACGGCGGTAATTTATGGGTAAGAGAATTCGACTTCCCTACGGGCGCCGTTTGGTCGAGGACGTGATTCATAACGATTCAACACACGAGAAAACAAGTCCCTCCTTCATTTACAGCAGCAGTTCAAGACTTATCGAAACGCACCAACCGAGACCGCCGAGGTCATGGCGTACGAGGACCTCGGTTTCTCCGCCAGGGGCGAGGGCGGTCCGTTCATCGAGGAGAAGCGTTCGTGCATCGGCGGCGACGTGGCGGTGAACGTTGACGGCATCGGTCAGTACACCTTTGTCAATCTCTTCAGGAGGGACTGAGCCATGCCGAGCTGGTTTGGAAAAGTCAACTTCGTGCCGTACTCGAAGGTCTCGGACTTCGCAGTCCATCTCAAGGACGGGCGGCTGATGGCTTCGGTCTGCTCCGACTGCGGTGCCTTCAGCTTTCCACCCCGCGCCGACTGCGCCGAGTGCATGAGTGGGAGCTTCGAATTCAATGAAATAAGCGGACGGGGCACGATTTACACCCACTCGACAGTGGCTGCGGCGCCGACCGGCTTCGACGACCTGGCTCCGTACACCGTGGCGGTGGTCGACCTCGAGGAAGGCGGACGCCTCCTGGCCTGGATCGGCGATACGATCGACGAGGTCGAGATCGGCATGGCGGTCCAGGTGGTCCCGAGGATCTTCGAGGAGTTGGAAGACATCCGGGTCTACTACACGATCGACCAGCCCGGCACCACCTGGGGCAAGGCGCCGCACGCTTCGTAGGGGGCCCCCGGCGGCGCCTGGTCAGGTACTACTGTTCGTTCTATGACCGCTGACGGCGTCGCCTCCTGATGGCTTACTCATTCCATCTGGCACCTTTTTGCGGTTGATCCGAGTCACTTGCTACAACAGCATGAGCACGACGACGAGCAGCACCACGACCGTGACGACGCCGGCGATGATCAGCCAGCGGCGATCGATCGACTGCGGCGACGTTGGCGACGCCGCTTTCAGCTTCGTCGCGCTGATCGCCGGCGCGGACGCATCTGACGGACCTGGCACACCGGCCAGGAGATCTCCACCACTTCGAAGATGGTCATCGACCTGGCGGTACAGGAGCTTTTTCTGCGCCGCAGTCTGGTTGATCCACTCCACTGCCATCCCGACTGGCTGGTCGTCTCCCTCCGCGACGTTGCGCACCCACAGGACCCTGGCCTGGCCACGGAACCGCATTGGCCGCATAGCCGTTTCGATTTCGCAGATCGTGCCCGGTTTGAGAGCCATGAATGTTTCGACGAACATCCCACCCATCGAGAGATCGACGACCTTTCCCTCGAAGGGATCGTTGCCGTCCTGAGGATAGACAATGGCCGTAGCTCGGTTGGATACGCGCCGCGCGCGAACCTTTGCCCCGTGCTTTGGCTCTTTTGTTTCCATCACATCACCTCCCTTCTCGCCGAATCTACCTTTTCGCACGCCCCGAAAATTACGGTGCCACAACTGCACCAGGCAAGGGGGTTCTGATCTTCTGTTTCGGTTTCCAGTAGAAATGTACTACACCTTGGTCGCCAGCGACCTCTCCCTCCCCATCGGTGCCTCTATAAGAAGTCAAGGGTAAAAACCCCGTCGTCGAGACCGTGGAGCTGTGGGAAACTCACCGCGGGTTTTCCAAGCCCTGTGGGAACGCGGCCGAAGGCCAGCTTTCAATAGGGCGTCAGACTCACAGCCCCGGGTCCCCGAGGCCCCGGACCGATGGTTTGCACCGATGAGTCCCAGGCAACTATCTGCGGGCTAGTTCTCGTCCAGAAACGGCGCTTTCGGCAATTTCGTCGTCAGACTGCAGATTCCCTTGTGCGGCGTACTCGAGTACGCCTCCGCGGAAATCCTTGTCTT
>CAYPBC010000273.1:0-3877 GCA_964408845.1 uncultured Thermoanaerobaculia bacterium | reverse complement strand
CCCCGTGCTAGCATTTGAAAAGAGCTTCAAGGAGTTGGAAATGGTGGAACGCATCGGTCACTACCGCATTGTCGCCGAACTCGGGCGGGGTGGAATGGGCGTGGTGTACAAGGCGCACGAGGAATCCCTCAACCGCTTTGTTGCCATCAAGGTCCTCGGCGAACATCTGATGGAGGACCCAACCCAGGTCGAGCGGTTTATCCGTGAGGCGCAAAGCGCAGCCAGCCTCAACCACCCGAACATCGTCCAGATATACGCAGTCAGCGAGGAAGAGGGCCTCCACTACTTCGTGATGGAATATGTCTCCGGTAAGAGCCTGCAGCAGATCCTGCGGGCCGGGGGCCCGCTCGAGCCGGAGCAGGTTGCGCGAATCGCCCTCCAGACCGCCTCCGGGCTCCAGACCGCCCACGAGCAGGGCATCATTCACCGCGACATCAAACCCGCCAACCTCATGATCGATGACCGTGGGTTGGTCAAGATCGCCGACTTCGGCCTCGCATTGATGGGCGCCGCCGCCTCCCGTCTCACCGCCACCGGAATGTTCATGGGCACTCCGGGCTATCTCTCGCCGGAGCAGTGCCTCGACCAGGAGGTCGATAATCGCACCGACATCTACTCGCTCGGCGTCACCCTCTTCGAGGCCCTGAGCGGGAAAACGCCGTTTGTTGCTGACAGTCCGCTGGCACTGCTGCGTCAGATCGTGGATGTCGAGCCTCCCGACCTCGGCGAACTCAATCCCGAGATCGATCCCGAGCTCCGGGCCGTTGTCGCGCGCATGATGGCCAAGGACCGCGACCTGCGGGTCGCGAGTTGCAGCGAGCTCATTGGCGCATTCGAGGCGTATCTCGAGGCGCGCGGGGCCGCCGGCAACCTCGTCGAGCGTCTCGCCGTATCGCCACCGGCGATTTCATCCCCACCGGCGGCAGATCCCGAGCTCGACACCGGGCCGACCATGGCGGTATCCGGCGACCAGTCACGGCCCGGTCCGCCGGCCCCTCCGCCACTCGACACCTCACCGGCGGCAGCGCGAACCGAGCCGCTGATAGTGGAGACCTCACCGCTGGAAAACGAGCCGACCGCGCGCCGGGGAACCCGCCTAGCGCTGGTGGCGACACTGGTCGTCGTTCTCGGCCTGGCCGCTGTAATCGTCGCCGGGTTCTTCGCGTGGCGGTCAGGTTTCTTCGAGACCGCGGCACGCAGGATCGATCATGACCTCTCGACGGCCACTGCTGTTCCTGTCGACACCGCCGATCCCGCCCTGGCTACCTCCCCCACAGGACCTGAGAACGCAGAAGACCGAAAGATGGCTGCCGCCGGCGCCGCGCCATCGGTGGAGCCGACCTTGGCGCCACCTACCGCGCGACCGATCCCGATCACCGACCCCGCCGCAGGCGCCGATCAGCTCCCGCCACCCGCCGGCGCCAATATCCACCGGCCCCGAGACGTCCCGCAGCGTGACAACAGCCGGCAACCTCCTCCCCCGATGCCGGCGCCGAGGGGAACGATTGTCATCGCTGTCGGCGAGACGCTCTTCGCCGGCGAGGCCGAGGCCTTTATGGAGGAGGCGTTGTCCAATGCGGGCATCCCATTGGTCGACGAGTACAGCGTCCCCGGCGCGGCTGACCTTCTCGCCGGCGACACCTCTCGTGAACCGGGCGAGGTCCATCGCCTGCTGCGCCCCTACGCGCGCAATGTTGTGATTGTCAGGGTCGAGTACCTCGGTGAACGGCCGCTCGTCTACATGGGACAGCAGGATGTCGCATTTCAGGCCAGGGTCACAGTGGCGACCATCGACGTTCAGGGCGGGAGACCCCTCGCACAACCGATCAAGTTCAAAGTGGAGTACACCCACCTGTCCGCGAAGCGCGTCGCCGAGAACAAGCTGCGGGCGCCTGCCCGCCGCGTCGTTCGGCTGATCGTGGCCGAGTGAGCCGAAACACAGATTATGATACCTGCGTAGTATCAAGCGAATGACAATAGCGGAGGCCGACGATGCTGAGCGCAATTGTTGTGTTGTTTCTCTTCACGGCCCAGCAAACCGCCCAACCTGAACCCACGCCTATCTCGGGCCTTCCCCTCCACGGTGAGGAGGCGGAGGAATTTCTCCATACCGCAGAGATCGTCTCGATCAAGAGCTTCAAGACCAAAGCCGTCACCCGCCCCAAGAAGGTGGAGCTGAGCGACGGAGAACAGACCCACCACGCCCTCTTCAAGACCATCGACGATTTTGAGCCGGTAAAACAATTCGGAGGAGGGGAAAAGGAGCTCCAGTTCACGGATAGCTTCGAGTACGAGATTGCCGCCTACGAGCTCGACAAGCTGCTCGACCTCGGCATTGTGCCTCCGACCGTCCGACGCCGTATCGGCCGTCAAGTCGGATCTCTCCAGCTGTGGATCGAAGGTGCGATGACCGAGTGGGAACGGCTCAAGGTGAAAAACGTCCACCCCCCGGACATGGTGGCCTGGAACGACCAGATGTTTACCATCCGGCTCTTCCTGCAGCTGATCTACGACGTCGACTACAACAACGTCAACAATCTGTTGGTCACCCCGGACTGGAAGATCTACAAGATCGACGCCTCCCGCGCCTTCCGAAACCACAAGGAGCTACGAAGGGAAGCCTCCATGGAGCGCTTTTCACGTAAGGTCCTCACCTCCCTCCGGGCACTGACCCAGAAAGACCTCGAGGAAAACCTGGGCCCCTGGCTTACCAAGACCCAGCTCAAGTCGCTGTGGGCGCGGAGGAACCTCATTCTCGAGCTCGCCGACCGCCGGGTAGCGGAAGAAGGCGAGGAGGCGGTCCTGTTTGATTAAAGCGGGTCACGCATCGGGATGCAGGGTTCAGGGTTCAGGGTTCAGGGTTCAGGGTTCAGCAAGAACGATAATCACTCTCGGCGGGTGTTCAAGTGCACCCTGCGCCCCTGCGCCCTGTGCCCTGTGCCCTGAACCCTGGGCCTTCAGTCCCGGCGGCCTCCGAGGAGGCCGGCCCGGACCAGGAAGTACAGGAGCGTCGCGATCGACGACGCGACCGCCGCCACGTAGGTCATGGCCGCCGCGTTGAGGACCTTGTCCATTCCGCGGCGCTCATCGACACCGACGATGCCCTGCTCGACCACCAGCGCCTTGGCCCGGTTTGAGGCGTCGAACTCCACCGGCAGGGTCACGATCTGAAACAGGAGCACCATCGAGAACAGCGCCGCGCCAGCCATGACCATGTTGGCCGACGACATGAAGAGGCCGGCCAGCATCACGAAGTAGCCGATGTTTGAGCCGATGCTGGCGGTCGGCACCAGCATCGAGCGGAGCTTGAGGGGGCTGTAGTGCTTGGCGTGCTGAATGGCGTGGCCCGCCTCGTGGGCGGCAATGCCGACCGCGGCTAACGAACGGGAATCGAAGACGCCATCTGACAGGGCGAGGTTCTTCTTGATCGGGTTGTAGTGGTCCGAGAGCATTCCTCCTCGAGAGCGGGTGATCTGGACATCGTTGATTCCAGCGCCGTCGAGTATTTGGCGCGCCGCCTCGGCGCCGCTCATACCCGATGAGACCGGCACCTTCGAGTAGATCTTAAAGTTTGCCTTGGTCCGCCAACTCGCCCACAACGAGAAGAAGAACGCCGGTGCGATGAACAGAAAATACATGGGATCGAAATACATGATTTTTCTCCGTTGTCATGGCTCTGCGCTCATTGATGCGCGGCACCTCATACTACACACTCCCAGTAAGAAAAATTTCCTCGCGGCTGAAAAAGGAAGCGGTGACCATACCTAGCCCGTTCCCATCCGAAAACTCCGGTGGGAACTGCGTAGTTCTCGATGCAGAAACGAGCGATTTTTGTGCAAGTTCTAGGAAGACAAGGATTTCCGCGGAGGCGTACTCG
>CAYPBC010000272.1:0-3890 GCA_964408845.1 uncultured Thermoanaerobaculia bacterium | reverse complement strand
GGAAGACCACCGGCTCGCGTGTGCCCCACTTCTGGTCGATGAAGGTCCGCTTGTTGACAAAGACCACTGCAACTCGGAACGGCGATTTCCCGCCAAAGGGCGCACCGATGATCTTCCCGAGCAACGGGATGTTCTGAGTGCTCAGGGTGTGGCGCCCCGGTCCGAAGACATCAAGCGACTTACCATCGCGATAAAGCACAGCCTCCTGGGATTCTTGAACCACGAGCTGCGCACCGAGCTTGATCTCGGCGCTCCCTTGCTGCGGAAAGCGGTAGATGATCTCCTGGCCGGTCGGATCGTGGTGCTCGATCACCTCCAACAATGCCATCACACGCCTCCCTTCTGGGTCACATCTTCAAAGACCGTCGCACGCTCGTCGAACAACCGGTCCGCGCCCTCGGTCGCATCGAGAAGTCGGCTCAGCATCTGCTCGTCGGCTGTTTCCGGCAATTGCTCCACCTGCAACGCGAGGTACTCCACCGACTCGGCAAGAGCCAGATCGAACTGATACAGGCGATCGAGCTCGGCCTCGCCGATCTTGACCGCGTCAAAAAAGCCCGACGAACCATAGTCCGCATGACGGATGCGGTTGGCCAAACGGTCGAGGGCCTTTTCGATGCTTCCGGCAAGATCGAGATTCTCGAGACGGCCCTCGCGGGTCCAGTCGCGGATCTTCCCATTCATCGCAAAGCGCGCGCGATCGACCTGGGCCGCGAGCCAGTCCCGCTGCAGTTTGTCGACCTCACGGCGCATCTCCCGTTCGAGATAGCCGTGGAAACCCGGAATCTTGGCACCGAGTTTCTCGAGGATGTTTCGGCGATCGCGAGCTCGCTCCATTCCTTCGTTCATTTCACGCCTCCTACCCCGGTCTTCTCACCGGGCCTGTTACCAAACCGGGACATTGTGACGCGCGGCTGTGCCACCCGGACGCGCCGCCGTCCCTTTTTCAACGAAATTCCCGGGCATGAATATTGCATATGAGTACATTGTCATGTTGTTATCGTCCCTGAATCCCTGCTCGTTTCACGACGAGGGAGCCCGGAAGGCTTCTGGGGTCGGCGGCATGCCCACCTTGTACCGGCAGGATTCCTGCCGCCCACCAAATCATTCCTACCATTAACTCCTACCATTATACCTACCTTTTAGAAGCTGCCTCCGGGGTCCAGGGAACCCCGGGGCGGCTCCTCACCTATTTCGAATTAGGAATGAGGAATGAGGAATGAGGAATTCCAGCCCACCCACCTCGTGAAACGTTGCGTCCGAATACATTCTTCTGTGACTACGCGCCACGAACGCTGTTGATTCCGCGGTACGCGTTACAATGGCGGTGTTATGTCGAAGAAACCGCAGAAGAAGAAGAAAAAGGGTAGCGGGCAATCGCAGACCGGCCCTGCGAAGAAGAACACCAAGTACAGTGTCGGTGAGATCGCGTTGGCGGTGCTCGGCGCGGCAATCCTCATCATGGTCGCCGGGATTATCATTACGTCGTTACTGAGGTAGTCGAACGTTCAAACGTTTAACGTTGAACGTTCAACGTTGCCATCGCAGCGCCTTCCCGACCGCTATCTTTTCTTCCCGTGAGCCGGTTCCGCGCCGGCTACTGACGCGCGGCGGAAATCCTTGTTCATACGGGCGATGCCTTCGATCGAGATTTCCTTCGGGCACACCGCCTCGCAGGAGGTGTAATTGCTGCAGGCGCCAAAGGCCTCGCTCTCCATCGCCTCGACCATCTTCAGCGCCCGTCTCGCTTTCTCCGGCATCCCCTGAGGCAATAGACCGAGGTGGGAGATCTTCGCGCCCACAAAGAGCATCGCCGCACCGTTCGGACACGAGGCCACGCAGGCGCCGCAGCCGATGCACTCGGCAAAGTCCATGGCGTGCTCGAGGGTGTCGGTCGCCACCGGGAGGGCGTTGGCGTCCGGGGCGCTGCCGGTGCGAATGGTGACGAAACCGCCGGCCTGCAGGATGCGGTCGAAGGAGGAGCGGTCCACCACCAGGTCCTTGATGATCGGGAAGGCCTTCGCCCGCCACGGCTCAATGGTGATCTTGTCGCCGTCGGAGAAGTGGCGCATGTGGAGCTGGCAGATGGTGCTGCCCTTCTGGTGACCATGGGCGACGCCGTTGACGACAAAGCCGCAGGCGCCGCAGATGCCCTCGCGGCAGTCGTGCTCGAACGCGATCGGCTCCTCGCCGCCGACGATCAGATCCTGGTTGAGGACGTCGAGCATCTCGAGAAAGGACATGTGGGTGTCGACGTCCTCGAGCTCGTAGGTTGAGAAACCGCCCTTGTCGCCACCGTTCTTCTGCCTCCAGACCTCCAGGGTCAGCTTCATTTGTAACTCCTCTGCGTCAGCTCGACAGTCTCGAACTCGAGCTCCTCCGTGTGGGCCACGGGCTCAGCATCCTCGCCCTTGTACTCCCACACCGTGACGTTGGTGAAGTTCTCGTCGTCGCGCCGGGCCTCGCCCTCCTCGGTCTTGTACTCCTCGCGGAAGTGACCGCCGCAGGATTCGTTGCGCTGCCTGGCATCCATGCACATCAGTTCGGCAAGCTCGAATAGATCCGCGACGCGGCCGGCCTTCTCGAGCTCCTGGTTGAGCTCTTCGCCGGTGCCCGGGACCTTGATGTTGGACCAGAATTCTTTCTTGAGGACGCGAATCTGTTCGATCGCCTCGGTCAGCCCCTCGGCGGACCGCGACATTCCGCACTTGTCGAGCATCACCATGCCAAGCTCGCGGTGGATCTCATCCACCGTGCGCGAACCGTTGATCGACAGCAGCCGCTCGGTACGGGCCTCGACCTCGGATCTCGCCTCGGTGAACTCGTCCTGGTCGGGGCTGACGGCCTCGAGCTTTGCCCCCGCGATGTACTCGCCGAGGGTGTTGGGAATCACAAAGTAACCGTCGGCCAGCCCCTGCATCAGGGCCGAGGCACCAAGCCGGTTGGCGCCGTGGTCCGAGAAGTTGGCCTCGCCGAGTGCAAAGAGGCCGGGGATGGTGGTCATCAGGTAGTAGTCCACCCACAGTCCGCCCATGGTGTAGTGGGGCGCCGGGTAGATCCGCATCGGCACCGTGTAGGGGTCCTCGCCGGTGATCATCTCGTACATGTCGAAGAGGTTGCCGTAGCGGGCTCGGATCATATCCTCACCGAGACGGTCGATCGCCTCGGCAAAGTCGAGGTAGACGCCGCGTTTCGTTGTACCGATCCCGCGCCCCTCGTCGCACACGTTCTTGGCGTTACGCGACGCCACGTCACGCGGTACGAGGTTTCCAAATGAGGGGTAGATCCTCTCCAAATAATAGTCACGCTCATCTTCGGGAATGTCGTTGGGCGCCCTCTCGTCGCCGACCGCCTTCGGAACCCACACCCGGCCGTCGTTGCGCAGCGATTCCGACATCAGGGTGAGTTTCGACTGGTAGTCCCCCGACTGAGGGATGCAGGTGGGGTGGATCTGGGTGTAGTTGGGGTTGGCGAAGCCGGCGCCCTTCTTGAAGGCACGCCAGATGGCCGTGACGTTGCAACCCTTGGCATTGGTCGACAGGAAGTAAACGTTGGAGTAGCCGCCGGTGCACAGCAGCACCGCGTCCGCCACATGGCTCTCGACCTCGCCGGTGACTATGTCGCGGGTGATGATGCCGCGGGCGCGGCCGTCGACGACGACCAGATCCAGCATCTCGGAACGGATGTTGAGATCTACAGTCCCCGCCGCGACCTGGGCGTTGAGGGCGGAGACCGCGCCGAGGAGGAGCTGCTGGCCGGTCTGTCCGCGCGCGTAGAACGTCCGCGAGACCTGGGCGCCGCCGAAGGAGCGGTTGGCAAGGTAGCCCCCGTACTCACGGCCAAATGGAACGCCCTGCGCCACGCACTGGTCGATGATGTTGTTTGCCACC
>CAYPBC010000271.1:0-3894 GCA_964408845.1 uncultured Thermoanaerobaculia bacterium | reverse complement strand
ATCTCGCGTGACAAGGATCCCGACTTCGCGCCGGTGGCCAAGGTCAAGGACACCCTGTGGGAGATGGTCAAACAAAAGGGAAAGGTGGATGGCGAGTTCCTCCACAACGCGGCACGCATCGCCTTCATCGATTGCGGCGCCTGCCGCCGCTGCAGCATGTACTGCCCCTTCGGCATCGACATCTCGTACCTGATCATGACCGTTCGCCGGATCTTGAATCTTCTCGGCGTGGTGCCACAATATCTCCAGGACACGACCAACAGCCACGCCGCAACCATGAACCAGATGTGGGTCCAACAGGACGACTGGATTGACACCCTGATGTGGCAGGAGGAGGACGCCCAGGCAGAGCTCGCCGGCACCCGCATCCCGCTCGACAAGGAAGGCGCCGAGATCATGTACTCGATCATCGGCCCCGAGCCCAAGATCCTGGCGCAGCTGATCGCCAACATGGCCATCATCTTCAAAGTCGCAGGAGTGGATTGGACCATGCCCTCGACCGACGGTTGGGACAACTCGAACATGGCCATGTACTCGGGCGACTTCGAGACCATGGGGCGGGTCGAGCGCCTGCATTGGGAGCGGGCGATGGAGCTCAAGGTCAAACGGGTGGTGATGGGCGAGTGCGGTCACGCCTATCGCGGAGCGGTCTACGACGGGCCTCGGTGGTTGGGGTGGACGGCACCGCCGATCCCCATGGTCCACGCGGTCGAGTTCTATTACGAGATGATATCGAGCGGCCGTCTCAAGATCGTGCGCAAGATCGAAGAGCCCGTCACCGTCCAGGACCCGTGCAACATTGTTCGCGGCCGTGGTCTTCACCACAAGCTGCGCTATGTGGTCAACGCTCTGTGCGAGGACTTCCGCGACATGGAGCCGCGCTATGAGCACAACTATTGCTGTCAGGCGGGCGGCGGGCTCATCAACTGCGGACCGCCATGGAAGCCGTCACGGATGAAGAGCAACCGCATCAAGGCCGACCAGATCCGGGAGACCGAGGCCCACATAGTGATCACCCCCTGCCACAACTGCCACTCGGGCATCGAGGACATCATCGGCTACTACAAGCTCGGCGCACACGTGAACTTCATCAGCGAGTTGCTGATCAAGTGCATCGATCTGCCGCAGGGCTGAGGGAGGGAATCGACGATGACACCGATCCGAATCGCACCGATGCTGGCCGTCGCCCTCCTCGGCATCTCGGTTGTTGCCGCACAGCAAGCGCCCGCACCGGCCGAACCATCGCCGGCGGGGATGATCCTCATGGCGTACCCCGAGGAATTCGGCGAACTGGAACGGCCTCCGGTCAACTTCAATCATGCGCGCCACACCACGACATTGGGAGCCGATCACTGCAAGGACTGTCATGCCGTGGAGGAAGGTGTGCTGACCCCGTCCTTTGCCGCCGCCGCCGGCGATCTTGCCCCCGAGGCTTTCATGGACGCGTACCACGACGGGTGTCGCGCGTGCCATCAGGAACGGGCCGAGCAGGGTCTGAGCGCGGGACCGCTGACCTGCGGGGAGTGCCACCGTCGCAACAACGCCGTGCTGCCGGATCAGGCGCCGATGGTCTACGACTACTCGCTCCACGCCCGCCACGTCGCAGTCTTCAAGGACAGGGACGAGAAGGACCAGTGTCGGGACTGCCACCACGTCTGGGACGAGGAGCTGAAGCAATTGGTCTATGTGAAGGGCCAGGAGGACGCCTGCAGCGACTGTCACCGGGATCGGGATGAGGGCAAGACGTTATCGCTCAAAAACGCATCCCATGTCCAGTGCCTCTCCTGCCACCTCGACCGCGTCGCCGGTGGCCAAGAAGCGGGGCCGACCGCCTGCGTCGGTTGCCACGACCCGGTCCAGAGGCAGGCGGTCGAGCAGCTGGAAACCATCCCGCGTCTGGTTCGCGGCCAACCCGACCAGATGTGGATCCATCGTGCGGACGGTCTGTCGCGGCTGGTGCCCTTTGATCACGTAGCCCACGAACCGCGGACAACCTTCTGCACGAGCTGTCACCACCTGACCGTCCAACCCTGTCGTACGTGTCACACCGTGGCCGGCGCCCCGGAGGGCGGCGGTGTGACCCTCGAGCGGGCATACCACGGTGCGTCTTCGCGGCTGAGCTGCGTCGGCTGCCATCAAGCGGAGCAGGAGGCGAGCGGCTGCGTTGGCTGTCACGGAGGGTTGATAGCATCCAGTGCCGGCTCGGCGTGCTCCCGGTGCCATTCAGGCCCCTCGCTCGCACCGGGTTTAGAGCCGCCGCCGGCGGTCCCCAACACGGCCGAGATCGCCCCCCTGCCACCGATCTCCGACGATTTTCCGGAGACGGTCGTCATCGACGTGCTGAGCTCGGAATACGAGGCGTCCACGATGCCGCATCGCAAGATGGCGATCCGCCTCGACGAGGCGGTCCGGAAGTCGCGGCTGGCAAGCGTACTTCACGGCGATGTCGAGACCGGGTGCGAGGGGTGTCACCACCGCTCGGAGCGTGGCGAACGCCCGCCGCGATGTCGAGCTTGCCACGGTGAGGCGGCGCAGGCGAGGGTGGACAGACCGGGGCTCAAGGTGGCCTACCACCGCCAGTGCATCGGCTGCCACCAGCGGATGGGTGTCGAGAAGCAGGGGTGCACCGACTGCCACGGCGAAAAGGAGGTGGGCTCATGAGCATGTCGAGACGAGGATTCGTCGGCGCCCTGGCGGCGGGTGCGGGAACGCTCTCAACAGGCGCCGCCGAGGCCGGAACGATCGAGCATTTCGAAGGCTATCCGGGCCGCTACGGGCTTCTCCACGACACCACGCTGTGTGTCGGCTGCCGATCGTGCGAGGTTGCGTGTGCCAAGGTCAACGCGTTGCCCGAGCCCAAGCAACCGATCGGTGACCTGGATGTTTTTGAAAAACTCCGCCGATCCACGGCGACCGCCTTCACGGTCGTCAACCGGTACCGGGATGGTGACAATGACAACCCGCCGGTTTACCGCAAACTCCAGTGCATGCACTGCAACGAGCCCTGCTGCGCCACGGTCTGTCTGGTGCACGCCTTCACCAAGACCCCAGAGGGGCCGATCCTCTATGACCCGGAGGTGTGCATCGGCTGCCGCTACTGCATCATGGCCTGCCCCTACTACGCCCTCTCCTACGATTACGACAACCCCATCGACCCGCAGGTGTTGCGCTGCACCATGTGCTACGAGCGGATCAAGGAGGGTCTCAACCCGGGCTGCGCCGATGCCTGCCCGGCGGGCGCGATCACCTTCGGCCGGCGCGAGGATCTGATCGAGGTGGCGCGGGATCGGATCCGCAAGTTCCCCGATCGCTATATCAATCATGTATTCGGCGAGTACGAGTTTGGCGGAACGAGCTGGTTGATGCTGGCTGGTATTCCGTTCCGCGAGCTCGATCTCGAAGAGGGCGCCACCCACGAGTCGTTGCCCGCGATCGGCACCAGCTATCTGTCGGTCGTGCCCCTGATCGTCACCATCTACCCGGGTTTGCTGGCCGGGTTCTACGCCTTCACCAAGCGTAAGGACAAGCTCGCCAAGGCCGAGCTCGAGACGGCTCTTGCCGAGGCACGGGTGCTTGGGGAGGAGGAGGCGAAGGCCAAGCTCGCGCTGGCGGCGGAGAGGGCGAAGAAGGACAAGGAAAAGGCCGTTGAGACGGCTGTCCGCAAGGCCCTCGCCGAGCAGGAGGGGGGAGGCTCGTCATGAGCACGGCTTCTGCACACGGCGAAAGGAGCGGGATCTTCACCCCGTTCAATCTGATTGCCGGAGTCATTCTCGTCGGTGGTGCGATCATCCTCACCATCCGATTCACGACCGGTCTCGCCTCGACCACCAACCTCTCGAACACCAACCCATGGGGGCTGTGGATCGGGTTCGACGTCATGGCCGGGGTCGCCCT